>JAFIHR010000331.1 GCA_017849325.1 Xanthobacter autotrophicus
ATGCCAACAAGGGCAACGGCATCATCCCGACCCCGATCACCATGGACGAGCTCGAGGACATGCTCATGGAGCATGGCATCCTGAAGCAGGTCGACGAGAGCCAGGTCGGCAAGACCGCCGCCGATCTCGCCGTCTGAGGTCCCTACAAAAGCGGTCGGTCCCCATAAGGGGGCCGGCCAGCCATTTTGGCAAATCCAACAGAGCGAGATTGCGAAATGAGCTTGGCCAATACGCAGAGCGTTGCGGAAATCAAGGCCCGTAACAAGGAACTCATCGCTGAGGTGCTCAAGGTCTATCCCGAGAAGACCGCGAAGCGCCGCGCGAAGCACCTGAACGTCCACGAGTCCGGCAAGTCGGACTGCGGCGTGAAGTCCAACATCAAGTCCATCCCGGGCGTGATGACCATCCGTGGCTGCGCCTACGCCGGTTCGAAGGGCGTGGTGTGGGGTCCGATCAAGGACATGATCCACATCTCCCACGGCCCCGTCGGCTGCGGCCAGTACTCCTGGGCTGCCCGTCGTAACTACTACATCGGCACGACCGGCATCGACACCTTCGTGACCATGCAGTTCACGTCGGACTTCCAGGAGAAGGACATCGTCTTCGGCGGCGACAAGAAGCTCGCCAAGATCATGGACGAGATCCAGGAACTCTTCCCGCTCAACAACGGCATCACCGTCCAGTCCGAGTGCCCGATCGGCCTCATCGGCGACGACATCGAGGCCGTGTCGAAGTCCAAGTCCAAGGAATACGACGGCAAGACCATCGTGCCGGTGCGGTGCGAAGGCTTCCGCGGCGTGTCGCAGTCCCTGGGCCACCACATCGCCAACGACGCGATCCGTGACTGGGTGTTCGACAAGATGGACCCGAATGCGGCTCCCCGCTTCGAGCAGTCCCCGTACGACGTCGCCATCATCGGCGACTACAACATCGGTGGTGACGCCTGGTCGTCCCGTATCCTCCTCGAGGAGATGGGCCTGCGCGTGATCGCCCAGTGGTCGGGCGACGGTTCGCTCGCTGAGCTCGAGGCCACCCCGAAGGCCAAGCTCAACGTCCTGCACTGCTACCGCTCCATGAACTACATCTCCCGCCACATGGAAGAGAAGTTCGGTATTCCGTGGTGCGAGTACAACTTCTTCGGCCCGTCCAAGATCGCCGAGTCGCTGCGCAAGATCGCCGCGTACTTCGACGACAAGATCAAGGAAGGTGCCGAGCGCGTGATCGCGAAGTACCAGCCCCTGATGGACGCGGTCATCGCCAAGTACCGTCCGCGCCTCGAGGGCAAGACCGTCATGCTGTACGTGGGCGGCCTGCGTCCCCGTCACGTGATCGGCGCCTACGAAGACCTCGGCATGGAAGTGGTGGGCACGGGTTACGAGTTCGCCCACAACGACGACTATCAGCGCACCGCCCAGCACTACGTCAAGGATGGCACCATCATCTATGACGACGTGACCGGCTACGAGTTCGAGAAGTTCGTCGAGAAGATCCAGCCCGACCTCGTCGGCTCCGGCATCAAGGAAAAGTACGTCTTCCAGAAGATGGGCGTGCCCTTCCGTCAGATGCACTCCTGGGACTACTCCGGCCCGTATCACGGCTATGACGGCTTCGCCATCTTCGCCCGTGACATGGACATGGCCATCAACGCTCCGATCTGGAAGATGGCCAAGACCCCGTGGAAGACCGACTCCAAGCCCACGCTGCTTGCGGCTGAATGAGCGTCCGCTTCCGGCCCCTCCCTCTGCCGGGAGGGGCCGGTAAGCCGGATATGATCTGATCCAAACCCAAAGGGGTTCGAGATGCCACAAAGTGCTGACAATGTGCTCGATCACTTCGAGCTGTTCCGTGGTCCCGAGTACCAGCAGATGCTGGCCAACAAGAAGAAGATGTTCGAGAACCCCCGCGACCCGGCTGAAGTCGAGCGCGTGCGGGAATGGGCCAAGACCCCGGAATACAAAGAGCTGAACTTCGCTCGCGAAGCTCTCACCGTGAACCCGGCCAAGGCCTGCCAGCCGCTCGGCGCGGTGTTCGCGGCGGTCGGCTTCGAAGAGACCATTCCCTTCGTGCACGGCTCCCAGGGCTGCGTGGCGTATTATCGCTCGCACTTCTCCCGTCACTTCAAGGAGCCCAGCTCCTGCGTGTCCTCCTCCATGACGGAAGACGCGGCGGTGTTCGGCGGCCTGAACAACATGATCGACGGCCTCGCCAACACCTACAACATGTACAAGCCGAAGATGATTTCGGTGTCGACCACCTGCATGGCGGAAGTCATCGGTGACGACCTGAACGCCTTCATCAAGACCGCGAAGGAAAAGGGCTCGGTTCCGGCCGAGTACGACGTTCCCTTCGCCCACACCCCGGCGTTCGTCGGCAGCCACATCACCGGCTACGACAACGTGATGAAGGGCATCTTCGAGCACTTCTGGGACGGCAAGGCCGGCACCACCGCCAAGCTCGAGCGCGTCCCGAACGAGAAGATCAACTTCATCGGCGGCTTCGACGGCTACACCGTCGGCAACCTCCGCGAGATCAAGCGCATCTTCAACCTGATGGGCGTGGACTACACCATCCTCGCCGACAATTCCGACGTGTGGGACACCCCCACCGACGGCGAGTTCCGCATGTATGACGGCGGCACCACCCTCGAGGAGGCTGCCAACGCCCTGCACGCCAAGGCCACCATCTCCATGCAGGAGTACTGCACCGAGAAGACCCTTCCCTTCATCGGGAACCACGGTCACGAAGTGCTGGCCTTCAACCACCCCGTGGGCGTGACCGCGACCGACAAGTTCCTCATGGAAGTGTCCCGCATCACCGGCAAGCCGATCCCCGAGGAGCTCGCCAAGGAGCGCGGCCGCCTCGTCGACGCCATCGCCGACTCGAACGCCCACATCCACGGCAAGAAGTTCGCCATCTACGGCGATCCCGACCTCTGCCTGGGTCTCGCCGGCTTCCTCCTGGAACTCGGCGCCGAGCCGACCACCGTGCTTGCCACCAACGGCAACCAGAAGTGGGCGGACAAGGTGCAGGCCCTGTTCGATAGCTCGCCCTTCGGCGGCAACTGCAAGGTCTACCCCGGCAAGGACCTGTGGCACATGCGGTCCCTGCTCTTCACCGAGCCGGTGGACTTCCTGATCGGCAACACCTACGGCAAGTATCTCGAGCGCGACACGGGCACCCCGCTGATCCGCATCGGCTTCCCGGTGTTCGACCGTCACCACCACCACCGCTACCCGGTGTGGGGCTATCAGGGCGGCATGAACGTGCTGGTCTGGATCCTCGACAAGATCTTCGACACCATCGATCAGAACACGATCGTGCCGGCGAAGACCGACTACAGCTACGACATCATTCGCTGATCGCTGCGTAAGCTGTCAAAACGTGTCTCCAGCCCGGGAATTTTACCCGGGCTGGTCTCACAGAGGGAAATTCAAGGCTTTTCATTTTGCTTTTTTTGCGCGACTCTCGTTGCAATAGCTGAATTCAGGAGAGTGAGATGAGTTCGCTTTCATCTACCATCCAGCAGGTTTTCAACGAGCCCGGTTGCGCCAAGAATCAGAACAAGTCCGAAGCCGAGAAGAAGAAGGGTTGCACCAAGCAGCTGCAGCCCGGCGGTGCCGCCGGCGGCTGCGCTTTCGACGGCGCGAAGATCGCGCTGCAGCCCTTGACCGACGTCGCCCACCTCGTGCACGGCCCGATCGCCTGCGAGGGCAACAGCTGGGACAACCGCGGCGCCAAGTCGTCCGGCTCCAACATCTGGCGCACCGGCTTCACCACCGACATCAACGAGACCGACGTGGTGTTCGGCGGCGAGAAGCGCCTCTACAAATCCATCAAGGAAATCATCGAGAAGTACGACCCGCCGGCCGTGTTCGTCTACCAGACCTGCGTGCCCGCCATGATCGGCGACGACATCGACGCGGTCTGCAAGGCGGCCAAGGAGAAGTTCGGCAAGCCGGTGATCCCGATCAATTCCCCCGGCTTCGTGGGTCCGAAGAATCTCGGCAACAAGCTCGCCGGCGAGGCGATCCTCGAGCACGTCATCGGCACCGAGGAGCCCGAGTACACCACCCCGTACGACATCAACATCATCGGCGAGTACAATCTCTCCGGCGAGCTCTGGCAGGTGAAGCCGCTCCTCGACGAGCTCGGCATCCGCATCCTCGCCTGCATCTCCGGTGACGGGAAGTACAAGGACGTCGCCTCCTCCCATCGCGCCAAGGCGGCGATGATGGTGTGCTCCAAGGCCATGATCAACGTGGCCCGCAAGATGGAGGAGCGCTACGACATCCCCTTCTTCGAGGGCTCGTTCTACGGCATCCAGGACTCCTCCGATTCGCTGCGCGAGATCGCCAGCATGCTGATCCAGAAGGGCGCCGACCCGGAGCTGATGGATCGCACCGAGGCGCTGATCGAGCGCGAGGAGAAGAAGGCCTGGGACGCCATCGCCAAGTACAAGTCCCGCTTCGCCGGCAAGAAGGTGCTGCTGATCACCGGCGGCGTGAAGTCGTGGTCGGTGGTGGCGGCGCTGCAGGAAGCCGGCCTCGAGCTGGTCGGCACCTCAGTGAAGAAGTCCACCAAGGAAGACAAGGAGCGCATCAAGGAGCTCATGGGGCAGGACGCCCACATGATCGACGACATGACGCCCCGCGAAATGTACAAGATGCTGAAGGACGCCAAGGCCGACATCATGCTGTCCGGCGGCCGCTCCCAGTTCATCGCCCTCAAGGCCAACATGCCCTGGCTCGACATCAATCAGGAGCGCCACCACGCCTATATGGGCTATGTGGGCATGGTGAAGCTGGTCGAGGAGATCGACAAGGCGCTCTACAACCCGATCTGGGAGCAGGTGCGCAAGCCCGCCCCGTGGGATGATCCAGCCAACAACTGGCAGAACCGCGCCATCGCCGAGATGGAGGCCGAGGCCGCCGCGCTCGCCGCCGATCCGGTGGCGGCCGAGAAGGCCCGCCGCGCCAAGAAGATCTGCAACTGCAAGACCGTCGACCTCGGCACCATCGAGGACGCCATCAAGGCCCACAGCCTGACCAGCGTGGAAGGCGTGCGCGAGCATACCAACGCCTCCGGCGGCTGCGGCGCCTGCTCCGGCCGGGTGGAAGAGATCCTGGAGCAGATGGGCGCGATCACGGTGGAGGTGATCACCGATCCGGTGGCCGCCGAAGCGGCGCGGCGCGCGAAGAAGGTGTGCAACTGCAAGAGCGTCGACACCGGCACCATCGAGGACGCGATCCGCGCCCATGGGCTCACCACGCTCGCCCAGGTCAAGGAGCATACCGAGGCTTCGGGCGGCTGCGGCAGCTGCGGTGAGCGCATCGAGGAGATCCTCGACAGCGTGTCGCACGGCAACGACGCCGGCAGCACCCTCGTGGCGGCGGAGTGAGGCGCATGGCGACCGTCACCGTCACCAAGAAGGCCTGCGCCGTCAATCCACTGAAGATGAGCCAGCCCATCGGCGGCTCACTCGCCTTCATGGGCGTGCGCGGTGCCATGCCGCTGCTGCACGGCTCGCAGGGCTGCACCTCCTTCGGCCTGGTGCTGTTCGTGCGCCATTTCAAGGAAGCCATCCCGCTCCAGACCACCGCCATGAGCGAGGTCGCCACCGTTCTCGGCGGTCTCGACAATGTCGAGCAGGCGGTGCTCAACATCTACAACCGCGCCAAGCCGGAGATCATCGGCATCTGCTCCACCGGCGTGACCGAGACCAAGGGCGAC
>JAFIHR010000332.1 GCA_017849325.1 Xanthobacter autotrophicus
GGCCTCCAGCGCCGCCCGGGCGATGTGCCCCTTGCCGGCGAAGCGGGTGAGGCCGCAGATGACGCCGCGCGCGCTCTCCTGCCAGTGCGGGGCATAGAGGCCCGAGAAGGCCGGGACGAAATAGACGTCGCCATTGTCCTCGACCGTGCGGGCGAGGCTCTCCACGTCGGCGGACGCCTGGATGATGCCGAGATTGTCGCGCAGCCACTGCACCAGCGCGCCGGTGATGGCGATGGAGCCCTCCAGGGCGTAGACCGCCGGGCCCGCGCCGAGCTTGTAGGCGACGGTGGTGAGCAGGCCGCGCCGGGACTGGAACGGCGTCTCCCCCG
Organism: Xanthobacter autotrophicus; assembly: GCA_017849325.1. Lineage (GTDB taxonomy): Bacteria > Pseudomonadota > Alphaproteobacteria > Rhizobiales > Xanthobacteraceae > Xanthobacter > Xanthobacter autotrophicus_B. Next base: position 330 of record JAFIHR010000332.1, read on the forward strand.
TGTTCATGAGCATGAAATTGCCGGTGCCGTAGGTGTTCTTGACGTCGCCGGTCCTGAGGCAGGCCTGGCCGAACAGCGCCGCCTGCTGGTCGCCGAGGATGCCGGAGACGGGCACCCCGGCGAGCGGCGCGTGCGCCGTGCCATAGACCTCCGAGGAGGAGACGATGCGCGGCAGGCACGCCGGCGGGATGTCGAACAGGTCGAGGATCGCCTCGTCCCAGGCCAGCGTCGCGAGGTCCATGAGCTGGGTGCGCGCGGCGTTGGTCACGTCGGTCACGTGGAGGCCGCCCGCGGCGCCGCCGGTGAGGTTCCACAGCAGCCACGAATCCATGGTGCCGAACAGGGCGTCGCCGGACGCCGCCGCCGCCCGGGCGCCCGGCACGGTGTCGAGGATCCAGCGCAGCTTCAGCCCGGAGAAATAGGTCGCCAGGGGCAGGCCGGTCTTCGCCCTGAGGCGGTCCTGCCCGCCCTCGGCGGCGAAGCGCGCGACGAGCTGGTCGGTGCGGGTGTCCTGCCAGACGATGGCGTGGTGCAGCGGCCGGCCGGTGCGCCGGTCCCACACCACGGTGGTCTCGCGCTGGTTGGTGACGCCGACGGCGGCCAGGTCGACGGGCGCGAGGTCCTTCTTCTCCAGGGCCGTGGCGATGACCGCGCGGGTGTTGACCCAGATCTCCTCGGCATCGTGCTCCACCCGGCCGGGCATGGGATAGATCTGCGCGTGCTCCTTCTGGGCGACGCTGACGATCTGCCCGCCGCGGTCGAAGACGATGAAGCGCGTGCTCGTGGTGCCCTGGTCGATGGCTCCAATATATCCCGACACCGGCGTCCCTCCCCCGTGGCTGCTGAAACGACGACCGTCTTTGGTGCAGGTCTTCACATCGTCTTCAGGAATGCATCGATCTGCGCCGTGGCGGCGGCCGGCAGGCGCAGGCCGAGCTTGCTCCGCCGCCACAGCACGTCGGCGCCGGTGCGCGCCCATTCGGCCCGCGCGAGATAGCTCACCTCCGCCTCGGTGAGGCCGGCGCCGAAATCCCGGCCGAGACCGGCTTCCGACGACACGCCATCGAGGAACGCGCACGCCCGCGTACCATAGGCGCCGGCCAGCCGCAGGGCGCGCGCCGCGCCGAGGAACGGCTTGTCGCGCAGAAGGCCGCGGGCGAAGGAGGCGACGTCGCCGTCCGGAATGTCGCCGCCGGGCAGCGCCTCGTCCGCGGTCCAGGCCGGCCCGAGCCCGGGCAGAAACGGGGCGAGGTCCCGAAGCGCGTGCTCGGCCAGCCTGCGGTAGGTGGTGAGCTTGCCGCCGAACACCGACAGCAGCGGCGCGCAGCCCGCCGGCGCGTCCAGATCGAACACATAGTCGCGCGTCACGGCGGAGGCGCTGATGGCGCCGTCGTCGAACAGCGGGCGCACCCCGGAAAAATGCCAGACCACGTCCGCCGCCGCGATCTTCCGGCGGAACCAGCGGTTGATGGAGGCGATGAGGTAGTCCATCTCCTGCGGCGAGATGCGCGGGTCTTCCGGGGTGCCGTCATGGGGCACGTCGGTGGTGCCGATCAGGGTCAGGTCGCCCTGGTAGGGGATGGCGAAGACGAGGCGCCGGTCGGGATTCTGCAGCACATAAGCGTGGGCGCCGTCATAGAGGCGCGGCACCACGATGTGGCTTCCCTTCACCAGCCGGACGCTCTTGGCGGTGTCGAGGCCGAGCCGACCATTGAGCATCTGCGCCACCCACGGGCCGGCGGCATTCACCAGGATGCGCGCCTTGACCTGCGAGCTCTCCCCCGCGGGTCCGCGCAGCGTCGCCAGCCAGTGGCCGTCCTCGCGCCACGCGGTCTCAAGCCGCGTCCCGACGCGGACCTCGGCGCCGCGCTCGCGGGCATCGACGGCGTTGAGCACCACCAGCCGCGCATCGTCCACCGCGCAGTCGGAATATGCGAAGCCGACGCGGGTCAGCGGCTCCAGCGGCGCGCCCCGGGGATCGCGGGCAAGGTCGATCCGCGCCGATGCCGGCAGACGGCTGCGCGATGCCAGGTGGTCGTAGAGGAACAGCCCCGCGCGCACCAGCCAGGCGGGCCGCACCGCAACGTCGTGCGGCAGCACGAAGCGCAGGGGATGGATGATGTGCGGCGCGATGGCGAGCAGGCGTTCCCGCTCCATGAGCGCCTCGCGGACCAGGCGGAACTCGCCGTGCTCGAGATAGCGCAGCCCGCCGTGGATCAGCTTGGTGGACCAGGACGAGGTGTGGGCCGCGAGGTCGTCCTGCTCGACGAGCAGGGTCGCGAGCCCCCGGCCGGCGGCATCGCGCGCGATGCCCGCGCCATTGATGCCGCCGCCGACGACCAGAAGGTCGAGCTCGCTCCGCGCCACGGTCCCCCTCCCCTCGTCCGCCTGCGGCACGCCGCGGCGGAGGGACGCCCGCCAGGGACAGGGCGACGCCGGGCGCGCCGTCACGTCCGGCACCCCGGCTGAACCCGGCGACCTTAGCGCGCGCCGGTGAACGAGGTCTTCCCCGCCCCCCGGACGGGAGCGACGCGCCCCCGGCGCGCCGCGGCCTATTCGCCGGGAAGCGGGTGGCCCGCCATGCCGCCGGCGCGGTACTCGCCCAGGGCCTGCCGCAGGATCTGGATGGCCGACGACAGGAAGATCCCCGACATCACCGCCGCGACCAGGAGGTCCGGCCAGGCCGTCGCCGTGCCCCACACGCCGAACGCCGCGGCCATGACGATGATGTTGCCGATCGCGTCGTTGCGCGAGCACAGCCAGACCGAGCGTACATTGGCGTCGCCGTCCTTGTAGCGGCGCAGCAGCAGCACCGAGGCAAGGTTGGCGGCCAGCGCCAGCGCGCCGACGGCGCCCATCACCTCGGCCCTGGGCATGCCGAGGACAAGCGTCTGGTAGACCGTCGTGCCGAACACCACGAGGGCCATCAGCGCCAGCGAGGCGCCCTTCACCAGGGCCGCCGTGGCGCGGGTCCTCAGGCTGGTGCCGATCACGGCGAGCGAGAGGCCGTAGGTGAGCGTGTCGCCGAGGAAATCCAGCGCATCGGCCTTCAGCGCCTGCGACCCGGCGAGCTGGCCGGCCATCATCTCGCCGACGAACATCGTGGCGTTGATGCCGATGACCGCCCAGAGCACGCGCTTGTAGCGCGGATCCACCCCGTCGAAGACCGGAACGCCCTTCGCGCAGCAGGCATCGCCTCCGGCGCCGCAGCCCGCGTCCAGAGCGGGCCGGTGCGGCGGCGGATGCGCGTGCGTCGCGCAGGGATCGGGTTCGCTCTCGCAGCAGCTGTCGGCCATCGGGTGTCATCCTTCCGCTCCCGGGATACACTCTCCAGCCACTAGAGGTTCAAGGGCCATGAGCGAGATTTCCATCGGCGAGCTGGCGCGGCGCACCGGCGCGAAGGTGCCGACCATCCGCTATTACGAGCAGGCGGGATTGCTGCCCCCGCCGGCGCGCACCGGAGGGCGGCAGCGCCGCTATGGCATGGCGGTGGTGGCCCGGCTGAACTTCATCCGCCACGCGCGCGCCGTGGGCTTCGACGTGCCGGCGATCCGCGAGCTGCTGGCCCTGAGCGAGCAGCCGGAGCGGCCCTGCGCCGAGGTGGACGGGATCGCGCGGCGCCATGTCGCGGAGATCGACCGCCGCATCGCCCGGCTCAC
>JAFIHR010000333.1 GCA_017849325.1 Xanthobacter autotrophicus
CAGAACGGTGACGATGCACAGGTTCATGGGCCGCCTTCCTTCCCGATGCTTCCCGAGGCCCCCGGCGCGCCGCCAAGGCTCCGCTCCGGCCAGCTTGCGACCGATGCAAGTCCCCGATGGCCCCGCATGGGGAACGCCGCGCGCCGCGGTGCGGTTCACCCGGCGCCCGACGTGCCGTCGCCCCGCCCTTCAGCCGGCCGGCCGTCCCGTTGGGGGTGGCCGGCTCGGGCGATGCTACCGGGCGATGGGGGTCAGGGTCATGTCGGCGACGCCGGCGGCGAGATCGGCGCCCGCGAGGCCCTCGATCGACAGCGGCTGGAGCGCGATGGAATTGGTCGAGCCGCCCACCAGGACGTTCACGCCGCCACCGATGGCCCATGCGGCATCGGCCGTGACGCCCACGTAGGAGCCGGCGAGATCGGCCGGGCCGACATTGACCGTGGGGGCGAACACCGCCCAGGCGAGGCTGCCGCCGGCGATCACGCCGATGTCGATGCCGAAGCGCGCCACCGTGCCCTTGTAGGCGGCCTTCACCTGATAGGGCTGCACCTTGGCGGTGCGCAGCTCGCAGGTCATCTCGCGCAGCGAGCCGAGGATGAAGCCCACGGACGGCGCCACCTCACAGACCAGAACGCCGGCCTGGACCTTGGCGCTCTGCGCCGCGGCCGGCACGGCCGAAGCGGCGAGGCCCACGGACACGGCGGCGGCCACGGCAAGGCGCGCGAGCGCACGACGACCGGCAAGCTCAAAACCCATGGAACGCCCCCTGATTCGCTGGAACTGGCTGGTGATTCGTGCGCCAGAGGTACGTCTTCGCCGGCAGCGGCGCAACCTAATCTTGGGGGTTGCGGGGTGCCGTTCCGCCGGCATTCCGGAGCGGCAGCGACAGGCTGGGGCAGGGGCGGCGGGGGAGGGATCGGGCTGGAAACCACACGGTGGGAGAGCGCGCCGCAGCGGCGCCTCCCACCGCGCAGGAGGGGATCAGCGCAGGGTCAGGTCCGACACGCCGGCGCCGAGGTTGAGGCCGGTCTGGCCTTCCACGGAGAGCGGCTGCAGCGCGATGGTCTGGCCCGAGCCGCCCACCAGGACGTTGGCGCCGAGGCCGACGCCGATGGTGGCATTGGCGGTGGCGCCCACATAAGTGCCGCGCAGGGAGCCGGTCTCGATCGCGCGGGTCGGCGCGAACACGCCCCAGACCAGCGTGCCGCCCTGGCTGACGCCGAGGTCGAGGCCGAAGCGGCGCACCGTGCCCTGATAGGTGGCGCGCCGGGCGCCGGCCGCCGCCGGATGGAAGGTGCAGCTCATGGTGCGAACCGAGCCGATGACGAAGCTCACACTCGGCGCCACCGTGCACACCAGGCGCCCAGCCTGCACACGTGCCTGTGCGGCAGCGGGAGCTGCCCCGACGGCAAGCAGAGCAGCCGCGGCGAGGCCCGCCTTCAGAAGAGCTTTCATGATGATGTTCCTCCTGTGGGAAGCCTTCGGGCGCGATGTGGCGCCCGAAGACTGCAAAGCCTTAGCTCAGCTTCGCACGTTGCGCCAACGCTACTTTGTGGCGCGGGTTCCCGACTTCGGCATCTCAGCCTTGCAATCAGCTCAGACCCGAACAAAAGCGCTGGATCCGCCGGCAGGCTTCTTCCAGCTCCGAGGTGGCGGTGGCGTAGGAAATGCGGAACGCCGGGCCGAGGCCGAACGCCGATCCCTGCACCACGGCGACGCCTTCCGCCTCCAGGAGCTGGGTGGCGAAATCCTCGTCGTTGGCGATGACCGCGCCGTTCGGGCCCTTCTTGCCGATGGCGCCGTCGCAGAACGGGAAGACGTAGAAGGCGCCTTCCGGCTTCGGGCAGGTGAGGCCGCTCGCCTGGTTGAGCATGGAGACCACGAGGTCGCGCCGCTCCTTGAACACCTGGTTGTTCTTGGCGATGAAGTCCTGCGGGCCCTCCAGCGCCTCCAGCGCCGCCCACTGGGAGATGGACGAGGGGTTGGAGGTGGACTGCGACTGCAGTGTGCCCATGGCCTTGATGAGCTCCACCGGGCCCGCCGCATAGCCGATGCGCCAGCCGGTCATGCAATAGGTCTTCGAAACGCCGTTCATGGTGAGCGTGCGCTCATAGAGGCTGGGCTCCACCTGCGCCGGGGTGACGAACTTGAAGTCGTCGTAGACCAAGTGCTCGTACATGTCGTCGGTGAGGATCCACACGTGGGGGTGCTTCACCAGCACGTCGGTCAGGGCCTTGAGCTCCTCGTGGCTGTAGGCCGCGCCCGAGGGGTTCGACGGCGAGTTGAAGATCAGCCACTTGGTCTTCGGCGTGATGGCGGCTTCCAGCGCCTCGGGGCGCAGCTTGAAATTGTCCTCGAGGCGGGTCAGCACCGGCACCGGCTTGCCGCCGCAGAACTCGACGATATCGGGATAGCTCACCCAGTAGGGCGCGGGGATGAGCACCTCGTCGCCGGCATCGATGGTCGCCACCAGCGCGTTGAACAGCACCTGCTTGCCGCCGGTGCCCACGGACACCTGCGCCGGCTTGTAGTCGAGATCGTTGTCGCGCTTGAACTTCTTGCAGATGGCGGCCTTCAGCTCGGGAATGCCGTCCACCGCCGTATACTTGGTCTCGCCGCGGCGGATGGCGGCGATGGCGGCTTCCTTGATGTTCTCGGGCGTGTCGAAATCGGGCTCGCCGGCGGAGAGCGCGATGATGTCTCGTCCGGCGGCTTTCAGCTCCCGGGCCTTGTTGGTGATGGCCATGGTGGGCGAGGGCTTGATGCGCTTCAGGGCGGACGAGATGAGGCTCATGGCCTGATTGCTCCGAACGCATCCGCCCGCTCCTGGCGGGTGAGAGAAGGGCGGACGCTTGAGATTGACACCGAATGCCGGGCGGCGGCAGGCCGCGGGCGCGCGGACACTACTGGAGCGCGCTTCCCCGAACAAGCGAGGATCGTAACGCTGCGGCGTCCCGGCGCCCGGCGGGAGCGGGGATGCCTTCGGGCAAAGTGGGGAGAAGTCGCAAGGCCGTGAGCAAATGTCATGATATGGCCATGGTTTAGGTGAGCGCAGCCGCGGAGCGGCCATAGTTGCTCGCCACCTTGACACAAGCAGACGGGGTGATTCGTGGCCCGTCTGGGCCGCTCGGGGTCAGTACCGCCGGCGGATCTAGTGTGGGACGATCATGGTGAACCTGCGTTGCACCCGGTCTGAGGCATTCGAGCGCGACCCGTCGCTGGACCTGTGGTCCGCCGGGCCGGGCGCGACCTCCACCGCCGATCCGGAACTGCTCGCCCGCGCGGTGCGTGCCCATCGCGCCGGCGATGCGCTGGCCCAGGCGGCCATCACCTTCGCGCTGGTCCTCGCCATCGGCGCCGTGGCCTTCGCGCTGGGCGTCGACCGGGCGGCGGCCGCGGGGTTCGCCTCGGTGGGCGCGAGCCTGTCTCCTTCCGTGCTCGGCATCGCGCTGGTTGCCGCGTTCGGCGCGCTCGGCGCCCTGGCCCTTTACGGGCCGCGCGCGGCGCTGCGGAGCTGGGCGCGGGTTCCCGCCCGGCATCGCCATTAGGCCATGGCGACGGGGCTGCTTCCTTTTCCATTCGGCATCCGCCGGACGAGGGAAGCCCGGCCAGGGGCGTCTTTCCTTCTCCTGCTCCTGACCGGGCTTCTTGCTCTTCTTGCCTCCCGTGCCGTGCGCGCCGAGGCGCCGGAGATCCACGCTTTCTCCGGCGAAAAGGTCACGGTGGTGCCCTTCGCGAGCGGGCTCGAGCACCCCTGGTCCATGGCCTTCCTGCCGGACGGGCGCCTGCTGGTCACCGAACGGCCCGGGCGGCTGCGCCTCGTCTCGAAGGACGGGCAGGTGGGCCCGCCCATCGACGGCGTGCCGCAGGTGGCCGCGCGCGGGCAGGGCGGGCTGCTGGACGTGGCGCTTGATCCCCATTTCGCCGACAACCGCCTGATCTACATGAGCTTCGCCGAGCCGCGCGCGGACGGCATCGCCACCGCCGTGGCCCGCGCCCGCCTTTCCGAGGATGCCGCGCGCCTCACCGATCTCCAGGTGATCTTCCGCCAGCAGCCCGCCTGGTCCGGCACCAACCATTTCGGCTCGCGCCTCGTGTTCGCCCGCGACGGCACGCTGTTCGTCACCCTGGGCGAGCGCTTCGACCTGTCGGAGAAGGCGCAGGATCTCTCCACCACCCTCGGCAAGATCGTGCGGATCAATCCGGACGGCTCGATCCCGGCGGACAATCCCTTCCGCTCGACGCCCGGCGCGCGTCCGGAGATCTACTCCCTCGGCCACCGCAACGTGCAGGGCGCGGCGCTCGATCCCGCCACCGGCCGCCTGTGGACCGCCGAGCACGGCGCGCGCGGCGGCGACGAGATCAACGCGCCCGAGGCGGGGAAGAATTACGGCTGGCCGGTCATCAGCTACGGCCGGCACTATTCGGGGGCGAAGATCGGCGTCGGCACCGCCAAGGACGGCATGGAGCAGCCGCTGTTC
>JAFIHR010000334.1 GCA_017849325.1 Xanthobacter autotrophicus
ACCGGGCCGATGTGGATCGCCCCGTCCACATGGCCGAAGCCGGCCAGCACCAGCGGGTTGGTGGCGACCAGGATGTCCGCCGAGGCATTCACCTCCGCCCACACCACGGGGCGCGGACCGAAGCGGAGCTCGAGGCCGAAGCCGAAGGCGAGGACGAAGCCGGCGAAGCTCTGCGGCCCGCCGCGCGGCCATTTCTCGATGCCGTCGCCACGCAGCATGAAATAGCCGTAGGCGCCCTGGTCGAGGATGTCGGGCAGCAGGCGGATGGTGGCGGGGCCGATGCCGCGTCCCTGGCCGCTGTAGCCGTCCGCGCCGATATAGAGATACCACTGCGACAGGTCGCCGGTCACCGGGAAGTGCCCGCCGGAGGGGATATGCGCCCGCATCAGCACCGGGATGTTCAGCGTCCCGGAAATGCCGAAGGTCACCGCATCGGCGGGATCGACGATGATGGCGCCCCGCAGGGCGATGAAGGTGGGATCGGGGTCGGGCCGGTGGGTGATGCTCACGCGCCCCGACAGGATCGAGGCATCGAGCGCGCCGAGCACCACCAGGTCGGGCACCGTCAGGAACAGGCCCGCCTTGGCGCTGAAGGCGAAGCCCATGTCGGGCAGGGTGCCGATCACCGCTTCGAGGCCGAATGAGAAATTGCCGGGCGCGACGTTGAACGCGCCGGGCGCCTGCGGATCCCAGAGCAAGGCGTGCTCCACCGGATCCTGATTCGGCGCCGGCGGGGCGATGGCGGCGGCGATGCCGAAGGTGCCGCCGACGCCGTAAAGGCCGAGGCCGCTGTTGGCGAGGGGCAGGGGGCCGGGCAGGTCTGCGGCCAGCTCCATCAGCACCATGGGGCTCTCGACCCGCACGAAGGCCTCGGCATTGAAGCCCACCGGCACCACGGCGACCGAGATCATCGCCTCGAAGCCGTTGTCGCTGACGGTGACCTTGCCCTCGCCCTCGATCACGCCCGGCAGGACGATGCTGGCATCGAGGCCGCGGATGCTGGCGCCGATCTTGCCGGTGGCGGGGTCGAGCGTCGCCCGGATGGTGGCGCCCGAGACCCGGATGGGGCCGAGGTCGAGCTTGAAGCGCAGGTCCACCTCGATCCAGATGGAGCCGCGCCCGCTGCGCGAGCCGAGCACGTCGAACAGGGAGCCGGGGCCGTTGACCAGCCAGCGGCCGGGGTCCTCCACCTCCATGGTGGCGTGCTCGAAATCGAGCCCCACCATGCCCAGCCCGCTCTTGGTGTGATCCAGCGCCAGGACCACGCCGCGCAGGCGGATGCGCAGCGGCTGCTCCGGCGCCAGCGCGACCGACATCACGCCGATGTCGATGGGCCGGATCACCACATCCACCGAATAGTCGAGCGTGAAGGTCTGCTTGTCGGTGAGCGCCAGGCCCTTGGGCTTGCCCTCGGTGGCGAGCTCGACCCCATGGACCACGAGCCGCCCCTGGTCGTTCATCAGGGTGCTCAGCGCCATGCCGGCGGTGATCAGGGCCGCGGCCGCGGTGCCCGCGCCGGCGCTGCCGAGATGCTGCTCGGCGATCAGCGCCGTGGCGAAGGCGCCGGCGGCGATGAAGCCCTTCGGCGCGAGGCCTCCGGAGCCGCTCACCGCCAGCACGCCATTCTCGCCTGCCGCCTCGATGCCGATGGCGAGCAGGGTCGGCAGCGCCGGACCGACAGTCTCGCGGGAGAAGCGGGCGCGCGCGGTCACCGGCGTGCCGGCGAGGAGCTGGAGCGGTGCAGTGCCGCCGCCGGGTTTCGGCACCTGCTCCTGACGCCCGTTCAGCGGCAGCTCGATGGCCGCTTCCACCAGGGTCGGAATGAAGGAGCCGAGGCCCGTCGCCGTCGGATCCATGCATTCGATGCGGATCGCCATGGCGGGGCGGTCGGCGCGCGCCGGGGCGTGGCCTTCGGCCGACAGCGCGATCCCCGGCGGGGCGAGCCCGATCTCGAACTCCAGGTCGACCGCCGTGCGGCCGAACAGCGGCACGCTCTCGGGCAGATAGAGGCGGGCCTTGCGGACAGTGAGGCCCTTCCACGGCGGCGCGTCGCCCGGCAGCGCCACCGGGGCGCCATCCATGACGGCGGGCGGCGCGGCGGCCTCGGCGCTCATGTCGATGACGAAGCCGTCGGACAGTTCGAGGCCGAAGCCGCTCGATCCCAGCAGCACCGTGGGCGGATCGAGCCTGAGCACGACCACGCCCTCCGGCTCGTCCATGGACGGCGCGAGCCGCATGGTGGCCTGTGCGCCGCGCCGGCCCTCGATCAGCAGCACCAGCGCCGCGCCGGTGACCTTCACCTTGCCGCCGGTGCCGGTGAGCCATTCCTCGCCGCCGGGCGTGCCGTGGTAGGCCGCCGCCTCGAAGGCGCGGCCGGCGCTGTCGGCGGCGAGATCGGAAAAGCGCGTGAGCGGCGCGGTCTGGCCGAGGTCCAAGGCGAGATCGAAGCCGTCCGGCCGCGCGGTGAGGCGAAACGGGATCGCCGGCCCGAAGGGGGCGAGCGAGAGGTCGAAGAACAGGGGATGGGCCTGCGCGCCCAGCTGCGCGGTGCCGCTTGTGACGCCGGGCCCGGCGGCCTGCTGGGAGGTGACGTCGAGCGCCGAAAGCAGCGCATCGATCGATGCCGGGAGCAGCACGCCCTGGAGCATCGCGCCACTCAGGAGGCTTCGGATTGCCGCCATCGTGCGCCCTCGCCGGTCAACGACTACTGGGACCTCTGTGGTATTTATACCCACCTTGAAGGC
>JAFIHR010000335.1 GCA_017849325.1 Xanthobacter autotrophicus
CGATGATTCGGAGCTGTTCCGGGAGGCCGCCGACGGCCTGCCCAAGATGTTGGCACCGGCCTTCGGCGGCGCCACCCGGCAGGAATCCGTGCTGGCCGGCCTGCAGAGCCTGTCCGCCGCCCCGCCCGCCCTGGTGCTGGTGCATGACGGGGCGCGACCCTTCGTCTCGGCCGAGCTCATCTCCCGCGCCGTGGCGGCGGCCGACGCGCTGAGCGCCGCCATTCCCGTGCTGCCGGTGACCGACACCATCAAGCAGGTGAACAAATCGGGCGAGGTCGTCGCCACGCCGGACCGCGCCAGCCTGCGCGCCGTGCAGACGCCGCAGGCGTTCCGCTACCGTGGGCTGCTTTCGGCTCATACCGCGGCGGCGCGGGCGAAGATCGTCAGCCTCACGGACGATGCGGCGGTGATGGAATGGGCGGGGTTTCCCGTCTCCACCTTCGAGGGCGAGGCGGCCAACCTGAAGATCACCACCGCCGACGACCTGCGCGCCGCAGCCCCGCCCCCGGCTCCGACTAATGCGAGCCCCGCCGACGAGGGCGCGCTCGGCAGCCTCGCCGCGCTCGGCGACGTGCGCACCGGCACGGGCTTCGACGTGCATGCCTTCGGCCCGGGCGACCATGTGATGCTGGGCGGCGTCGCCATTCCGCACACGGCGGGGCTCGCCGGCCATTCGGACGCCGACGTCGGCCTCCACGCCCTCACCGATGCGGTGCTCGGCGCACTGGGCGACGGCGACATCGGCGCCCATTTCCCGCCTTCCGACCCGCAGTGGAAGGGCGCCTCCTCCGACCGCTTCCTCGCCCATGCCGTGTGGCTGGTGCATACACGCGGCGGCCGCATTGCCCATCTCGATCTCACGCTCATCTGCGAGGCACCCAAGATCGGGCCGCATCGCGAGGCAATCCGCGCCGCCGTGGCGCGCATCGCCGGCCTGCCGGAAGGCCGGGTGAGCGTGAAGGCCACCACGACGGAGCGCCTCGGCTTCACCGGCCGGCGCGAGGGCATCGCCGCGCTCGCCAGCGCCACCATCCGCCTGCCATTCGGGGAGGACGAGCCATGAGCGACGCGCTGATCGATGCGGAGGTCTATGCCCGCGCCGAAGCGGTGCTGGCGGCCTGCCGCGCCGCCGGTCTGACCCTCGCCACGGCGGAATCGTGCACCGGCGGCCTGGTCTGCGCCGCGCTCACCGCCGTGCCCGGCTCCTCGGACGTGGTGGACCGCGGCTTCGTCACCTATTCCAACGCCGCCAAGATGGCCATGCTCGGCGTGCCCGAAGCGATCCTCGCGGCCCATGGCGCGGTGAGCGCCGAGACCGCCCGCGCCATGGCGCTCGGCGCACTCGGGGCGGCCGGCGTCGGCCTTGCGGTGTCCATCACGGGGGTAGCCGGTCCGGGCGGCGGATCGGCGGCAAAGCCGGTGGGCCTCGTCCATTTCGCCTGCGCCCGGTCCGGCGGCGCGCTCATCCATCGCGAGATGCGCTTCGGCGACATCGGGCGGGCGGAGATCCGCCGGCGCGCGGTGCTGGTGGCGCTCGACCTGCTGGAGGAGATGGCCGCGGGCCGGGCCTGACCGGCTGCGGACCACGTCACCCTGCCCTACCCGGCCTTGGATTCCACCCCATAGACCACGTTCGCGCGCTGCTCGAAGGCATCGGCGAAGCGGCGGAAGGCGGCGTCGAACATGGCGCCCATCAGCATGCCCAGGGTGCGCGAGCGGAATTCGTAGGAGATGGCGAACGTCACCTCGCAGGCCCGCCCCTCGCGGGGCAGGAACTCCCAGCGGTTGTCCAGGTGGCTGAACGGCCCGTCGAGATACTCCACATGGATGACGAGGCGCGGCCGGTCGAGCGTCACGCGGGAGGTGAAGGTCTCGCGGATCACTTTGTAGGCCACCGTCATGTCGGCGACCAGAACCTCGACCCCCTCGTCCGAATTGTTGCGCCGCTTGATGCGCAGCGACTGGCACAGGGGCACGAATTCCGGATAGCGCTCCACGTCGGCCACAAGGTCGAACATGTCGCCGGCGGAATGCTTCACCACCCGCGAGGACGTGAATGCCGGCACGGCGTTCAGCCCTGCCCGGGGCGCGGCTGGCCGAGGCGCTCGGCGCGGGCGGTGCGGAGCCTCGCGAAATCCTCGCCCGCATGGTGCGAAGAGCGGGTCAGCGGCGTCGCCGACACCATCAGGAAGCCCTTGGCATAGGCCACCGTCTCGAACGCCTTGAACTCGTCCGGCGTGACGAAACGCTCCACCTTGGCGTGCTGGCGGGTGGGCTGGAGATACTGGCCGATGGTGATGAAATCCACGTCGGCCGAGCGCAGGTCGTCCATGAGCTGGAGCACCTCGGCGCGCTCCTCGCCCAGCCCCACCATGATGCCCGACTTGGTGAAGATGGAGCCGTCGAGCTCCTTCACCTTCTGCAGCAGGCGCAGGGAATGGAAGTAGCGCGCGCCCGGGCGGATGGCGAGATACTTGGAGGGCACGGTCTCCAGATTGTGGTTGAACACGTCCGGCCGCGCCGCGACCACCACCTCGAGCGCCCCCTCCTTGCGCAGGAAATCGGGGGTGAGGATCTCGATGGTGGTCGCCGGGCTCGCCTTGCGGATGGCGGCGATGGTCCGGGCGAAGTGGGCCGCACCGCCGTCGGCGAGGTCGTCCCGGTCCACCGAGGTGACCACCACGTGGGAGAGGCCGAGCTTCTGCACCGCATCGGCCACCTGCTCGGGCTCGTCTTCGTCGAGCGGCGCCGGCATGCCGGTGCGCACGTTGCAGAAGGCGCAGGCGCGGGTGCAGGTGTCGCCCATGATCATGAAGGTGGCGTGCTTCTTCTCCCAGCACTCGCCGATATTGGGGCAGCTCGCCTCCTCGCACACGGTGTGCAGGGCGCCGCCGCGCACGATGTCCGCCGTCTTCGCCCAGGTGGCCGAGCCCGGGGCCTTCACCCGGATCCAGGCCGGCTTGCGCTGCACCTCGGTGAGCGGCTTGTTGGCCTTCTCGGGATGGCGGGGACGGTTGAGCGTATCGATGACGGTGACCATTGGCAGACTTTCCGGCGGCCCGCCCGGCAGGCGCGCCGCCTTTCCTTTGCGACAAATCATAGACGGCGGGCGCCCGCGTACAAGATGGGACGCGCGCCCCGCCCCCCCCTTTGGAAGCCCTCCGGATCAGGCCGGACGGGTGCCCTTGAAGTAGCGCCAGATGGCGAGCAGCAGGATGGCGCCGCAGGCCGACACCACCAGGCGGTCGAGGAAGCCGTCGCCGATGGCGGTGAGGCCGAGCAGGCTCACCACCCAGCCGCCGAGAATGCCTCCGAGCACGCCCACGAACAGGTTGGTCCACAGCCCGCCGTTGGACTTCATGACCTTCTCGGCGATGAAGCCGGCCAGGATGCCGATGAAAATCGAAATGATGAAACCCATGTGCCTACCCCCTTCAGCTCACGAGCGAATTGCTCTCTGGTGACGCTTCGACCGGCGACGTCCTACTTGCGGATCGCCCGCCAGACCCACAGGAGCACGATGGCGCCGACGATGGCGGCGATGAGGGTGCGGAAGAAGCCGAACACCTCGATGTTGAGCAGGTTCGCCAGCTCGCCGCCGACGAAGGCGCCGGCGACGCCCACCAGGAGGTTGGTGAGCATGCCGTGGTTGCTCTCGGTGATCCGCTCCGCGATCCAGCCGGCGATGATGCCGATCAGGATCATGGAGAAGAAGCCGACGCCCTGCTGGCCCAGGAACGCATAGGCGGGATCGTGCATCATGTTGCCCCTCGCGGTGGTACGAAATGACCAATCATGACCGCATCCGCGCCCGTTGGCGAGAACGCATCGGTCGTCATACCTCCTCTAGCGCATCTCGCGCACGGGCGCATGACGAGATAAGCATCTGACCTCGCGACGGTTTGGCCCCCGGCCTCAGATGTGGATCGCGCGGCCGTAGGCGCTCATCACGCTCTCATGCATCATCTCCGAGAGCGTCGGGTGCGGGAACACGGCGTGGATCAGCTCCTCTTCCGTGGTCTCGAGGTTCATGGCGATGACGAAGCCCTGGATCAGCTCGGTCACCTCCGCGCCCACCATGTGGGCGCCGAGCAGCTCGCCGGTGTCGGCATCGAACACCGTCTTCACCAGGCCGTCCGGCTCGCCGAGCGCGATGGCCTTGCCGTTGCCGATGAAGGGGAAGCGGCCGACGCGAACCTTGCGGCCCGCCTCCTTCGCCTTCTTCTCGGTGAGGCCCACGGAGGCGATCTGCGGCGTGCAGTAGGTACAGCCGGGGATCTTGTTCTTGTCCATGGGGTGGGTGTGGAGGCCCTTGATGGTCTCGACGCAGATGACGCCCTCGTGCTCGGCCTTGTGGGCCAGCATGGGCGCGCCGGCGATGTCGCCGATGGCATAGATGCCGGGCACGTTGGTGCGGCCATAGCCGTCGATGGCGATGATGCCGCGCTCCATCTTCACCCCGAGCGCCTCGAGGCCGAGGCCCTCCACATTGCCCACCACGCCGACGGCGGAGATCATCCGCTCCACCGTGATGTCCTGCTTCTTGCCCTTCTCGTCCACCACGTGGACGGTGAGGCTGTCGGCCTGCTTGGTGACACCCTCGACCTTGGCGCCGGAGAGGATCTTCATGCCCTGCTTCTCGAAGCGCTTCCGGGCGATGGCGGCGATCTCCTCGTCCTCCACGGGCAGGATCTGCGGCAGCACCTCCACCACGGTCACCTCGGCGCCCATGGTGCGGTAGAAGGAGGCGAACTCGATGCCGATGGCGCCCGAGCCCATCACCAGCAGGGACTTGGGCATCTTCTCCGGCACCATGGCCTCGAAATAGGTCCAGATCAGCTTCTTGTCGGGCTCAAGACCCGGCAGGGCGCGCGGCCGGGCGCCGGTGGCGATGATGATGTGCTTGGCCGAATAGACGCCGCCGCCCTTGGCCCCCTTGGGCGCATTCTCGGCCGCGTCCACCTTCACCTTGCCCACGGCGGTGATGGCGGCGGTGCCCCAGATCACGTCCACCTTGTTCTTGGCCAAGAGGAAGCCGACGCCGGTGTTGAGCTGGGCCGACACCCCGCGCGAGCGCTTCACCACCGCGGCGGGATCGAAGCTCACCTTCTCGGCGGAAAGGCCGTAGTCCTTGGCGTGCTCCATGTAATGGTAGATCTCGGCCGAGCGCAGCAGCGCCTTGGTGGGGATGCAGCCCCAGTTGAGGCAGATGCCGCCGAGGTGCTTCTTCTCCACCACCGCCGTCTTGAAGCCGAGCTGGGCGGCGCGGATGGCGGCCACATAGCCGCCCGGCCCGCCGCCGATGACGATGATGTCGTAAGTGTCAGCCATGGGGGTCTCCTCGGAAGGGCTCCGCGCCGCGCGCGGGGCGCGCGGGCCGTTTGGGGAAAGCGGAAAAGGCGGTCATCGGGGCGCGCTCCGCACCCGCGCCGGGCGGGCGGCGAGCAGCGCGGCAAGCTGCGCCAGCGCCGCGTCGAACGCGCCGAGGTCGCGCCAGGGATCGGCGAGCGGGTAAAGCGGCCGCACCACCTCGAGCCCGCCCGCCGCCACCGCCTCGCTCAGCATCAGATTGTCGGCGAGGCCGAAATCCTCCACCGCCATGCCGTCGGCAAGCATCAGCTCGGCCCCCACCTGGACGAGGCCGATCTCGCTCTGCACCCGGGCCTTGAGATCGCCCGGCACGTTGGAATAAGCCGCGACCGGCTTGCCCATGGCGACGGCGAAGCCGAGCTCGAAGGCGGTGCCCGGATCGGCGCTCACCCCGCGGAACGGCGTCAGATTGGCAAGCACCGCATCGGCGCGGCGCAGCATGGCGAGGTTGCCCTCGAAGATGGCGCGGCTCGGTGCGGGATGGCCCGCCGCCACCTCATTCGCCAGCGGAAAGAGACCTTCGAGGCCAAGCGCGGCGCAACGCGCCGTCTTGGCTTCCCCGATGGCGCGCGCGTCGGCCAGGAAGACGTCCGGGCCGGCGAGATAGACTTTCATGCCACGCCTCCCTTCCTGTGCTATCCGGCCTCGCCGCGCGTCGGGCTGGGAAAGGGCGCCGCGCGGGCACCCCTCCCGGTTTGCGATCCCTACTTGGAGAGAATGGCGTAGAGCTCGTCCTTGAGCCGCATGCGCTCCCGGCGCAGGGCTTCGGCGTCCTCGTCGGCCATGGGCTCCACGTCGGTCTCGGCGCGGTGCACCTTGCGGTTCACCTCGTGATACTCGTCATAGAGCTTGGCGAAGTGCTGATCCGACTGCTTCAGCGCCTGCATCTTCTCGGCATATTCCGGAAGGTCGGCGGCAAGCTCGTGGGGCGTATGGGTGCTCATGAAACTCTCTCTGAATGAGGGGCGGGCCGACATGGCCCCTCCCCGGTCGCTGAACCGAAGCGGGCCGCCGGCGGTGTGATCCGCCCCCGTGCCCACTCAAGCCCGCGCATAGCACACCTTGGGTCGCGCGCCAGCACAGTGGTCCCCCTTAGGGCCCCCGGGAGGCGCCCGCGGCCCGAGCGCGGATGCTCACACCAGCATGCTCATGGGCTTCTCGATGAAGCCCTTGAACGCGGCCAGAAGGTCGGCCCCCAGCGCGCCGTCCATCACCCGGTGGTCGCAGGTGAGGGAGACGGTCATCTGGGTGACGATCTTGATCTCGCCGCCCCGCACCACCGGGCGCTGCTCGGAGGCGCCCACCGCCAGGATCGAGGACTGCGGCGCGTTGATGATGGCGATGAAGTCGCGCACCCCCATCATGCCCAGGTTCGACACCGAGGTGGAGCCGCCGGAATATTCCTCCGGCTTCAGCTTCTTGGTGCGGGCGCGGGCGGCGAGGTCGCGCATCTCGTTGGAGATGGCGGAGAGGGTCTTCTGCTCGGCCTTCTTCACCACCGGGGCATAGAGGCCGCCGTCCAGCGCCACCGCCACGCCGACGTCCGAATGCTTCATGCGCAGCACCCGGTCCTCGGCGAACACCGCATTGGCCGCCGGGACCTTCTGCAGCGCCAGGGCCAGCGCCTTGATGATGAAATCGTTCACCGAGACGCGGAACGACGGCTTGCCGTCCTTGTCCTTGGTGGCGCTGGCGTTGACCTGCTCGCGCAGGGCCATGAGGTCGTCCAGGTCGCAATCCACCGTCAGGTAGAAGGTGGGGGTGACCTGCTCGCTCTCCACCAGGCGCTTGGCGATGGTCTTGCGCATGCCGTCGAGGGGGATCTCGTCATAGGACCCCGCCTCGAACAGCGCCTTGACCTGCTCGACGCCGGGCGCGGCGGCCAGGGCAGGAGCCGGAGCCTTGGCCGGAGCGGCGGCGGCCGGAGCGGAAGCCGGAGCGGCCGCGGGGGCCGCCGGGCGGGCGCCTTCCAGATCGCGCGCCACGATGCGGCCGCGCGGGCCGGAGCCGGAGAGGCTCGCAAGGTCGATGCCCTTGTCCTTGGCGATGCGGCGCGCCAGAGGCGAGGCGAAGATGCGCCCGGCCTGTCCGTTGGCGACGGGCGCCGCCGCAGCAGGAGCAGGAGCAGCCGCGGGCGCGGGCGTCGGGACGGCAGCCGGGGCTGCGGCCGGAGCGGGCGCAGCGCTCGGCGCAGGCGCGGCAGCCCCCGAACCGGCCGATGCGGCGGCTGCGGACACATCCTCGCCCTCACCCGCGAGCACGGCGATGAGCTGGTTGACCGGCACGTCCTGCGTACCCTCGGGAACGAGGATCTTGGCCAGCGTCCCTTCGTCGACCGCCTCCACCTCCATGGTGGCCTTGTCGGTCTCGATCTCGGCGATCACGTCGCCGGACTTGACCGGATCGCCTTCCTTCTTGAGCCACTTGGCGAGGTTGCCCTTCTCCATGGTGGGAGAGAGGGCCGGCATCAG
>JAFIHR010000053.1 GCA_017849325.1 Xanthobacter autotrophicus
GCGGTGCCCGGCTTGAAGCCTTCGAGGATCGAGCTCTCGCCCGAATCCGCCCGCTGGCCGCTCTTGGGATTGATGCGCACCAGCTTCATGCCCGCCGGCACGCGGAACGGGATGGCCGGGCGATCGGCCAGCGCCGTCTTCATGAAGTCGCGCACGATAGGCGCCGACAGCACGCCGCCGGTGGAGCCCCTGCCCATGGGCTTGGGCTTGTCGTAGCCGAGATAGACGCCCACCACCATCTCCGGCGTGAAGGCGATGAACCAGGCGTCCTTCTCGTCATTGGTGGTGCCGGTCTTGCCCGCCACCGGCTTGCCGAGGTCCTTGAGCGCCATGCCCGTGCCGCGCTGGATCACGCCCTCCATCATGGAGGTGATCTGATAGGCGGTCATGGGGTCGAGCACCACGGGGCGGCGATCGATCAGGGTGGGCTCGGGCTGGTTCTGCCACTTCTCGGCGTCGCAGCCGCGGCATTCGCGCTCGTCGTGGCGGTAGACGGTGTGGCCGTAGCGGTCCTGGATGCGGTCGATGAGCGAGGGCGCCACCTTGCGCCCGCCGTTGGCCAGCATGGCATAGGCGCCGGTCATGCGCAGCAGCGTGGTCTCGCCCGCGCCGAGCGACATGGCGAGCACCGGCAGGAGGTCCTCATAGATGCCGAAGCGCTTAGCATATTCTGCGATGATCGGCATGCCCACGTCCTGGGCGAGGCGCACCGTCATCACGTTGCGCGAGTGCTCGAGGCCGAAGCGCAGGGTCTGCGGGCCGTAGAACTTCTTGGAATAGTTCTCCGGCGCCCAGGTACCCTGCCCGCCGCCCTGGTCGAGCTCGAACGGCGCGTCGAGCACGATGGTGGACGGCGTGTAGCCGTTATCGAGCGCCGCCGCATAGACGAACGGCTTGAACGACGAGCCGGGCTGGCGCATGGCCTGGGTGGCGCGGTTGAACTGGCTCTCGTCGAAGGAGAAGCCGCCGGTGAGCGCCAGCACGCGGCCGGTGGTGGGCTCCATGACCACCATGGCGCCCTCGATCTGCGGCACCTGGCGCAGGCGGAACTGGTCCGGCTTCTTGGCGAGCGGCTCCACATAGACCACGTCGCCGGGCTTCAGCACCTGCGGCAGGGCGCGGCGGGTCCAGCGCACGCCCTCGGCGGGCAGCAGCGCCACCTCCCGCTCGTTGGAGCGCGCCCCGGACTTGTCGCGCGACGGCTGCAGGCCGATGCGCGCGGTATCCTTGTTGACGTCGAGCACCACGGCGAGGCGCCAGGAGATGTCGGTGAATTCCTTCACCTCGCCCAGCTTCACGCCCCAGTCGGCGCCCTGCAGGTCGATATGGGTGACCGGCCCGCGCCAGCCGCGCTCCTCGTCATAGCGCACGAGGCCCTCGGAGAGGGTCTTCTTGGAGAGCTGCTGGAGCTTGGGATTGAGCGGCGTGCGCACCGAGAGGCCGCCCTCGTAGAGCTTCTTCTCGCCATAGCGCTCGTAGATCTGGCGGCGCACTTCCTCGGCGTAATATTCCGCCGCGAAGATCTGCGCGCCGGAGGGGCGCGGCGTCACGTCGATCGGCGCCTTCTTGGCCTTGGCGCCATCGTCCTCGCTGACGAAGCCGTTCTCGACCATGCGGTCGATGACCCAGTTGCGCCGGTCGGTGGCGCGCTCGCGGTCCCGGAAGGGGTTGTAGGAGGACGGCGCCTTGGGCAGGGCGGCCAGATAGGCCACCTCCTGCACGTTCAGCTCTTCGACCGACTTGTCGAAATAGACGAGGGCCGCCGCGGCGATGCCGTAGGCGCCCATGCCGAGATAGATCTCGTTGAGGTAGAGCTCGAGGATGCGATCCTTCGAATAGGCCCGCTCGATGCGCAGCGCGAGCAGCGCTTCCTTGATCTTGCGGTCGAACGACACCTCGTTGGTGAGGAGGAAGTTCTTCGCCACCTGCTGGGTGATGGTGGAGGCGCCCTGCGGGCGGCGCTTCGAGCCGTAGTTCTGCGCATACGCCATGGCGGCGCGGAAGATGCCCGACGGGTCGATGCCGCCGTGCTCGTAGAAATTCTTGTCCTCGGCCGAGAGGAAGGCCTCGATCACCAGCTTGGGCACGGACTGGATGGGAATATAGAGGCGGCGCTGCTTGGCATATTCGGCGACCAGCGAGCCGTCATCGGCGTGCACGCGGGTCATGACCGGCGGTTCGTAGTTCTGCAGCTGAGAGTAGTCGGGCAGGTCCTGCGAATATTTCCAGACGAAATAGGTCGCTCCCGCCGCGCCCACCAGGAGCACCAGCGAGCCGAGCGCGAACATGAACCCCAAGAACCTCAGTAGCAAACGCATGTCGCAGGTTCCCTCCAGCCGCGCGTGCCCCGCGCGGCACCCCGCCATAGCCTGTCTTTACCGCATTGCGAAGGGGCACAATGCGTGCCCGCCGCGCGCCATGCAACTTTTCCGAGCCGCCACCGCCGCGGCCGCCACGGCGGCGAAGCGCGCCTGCGGGCCCGAAACGGGCACCCTACCAGGATGCAGCTTCACAGTCTTACCTATGGGGGGCAAAAATGGCCGCTTCGCGACAGCGCAAAATGGCAAATGCGGACGACGCAATTTGGCGCCACCCCGCCCCGGTCGGGCGGCGGCGCGGCCCTATTTGTCCGGAAGCGCGAGGGCGCGCTTGGCGGAATCGGCGAGGCGCGGCGCGAAGAAGTCGCCGATGGCGTCCACCATGGTGTCGGTCACCCGGTTGCGCCAGGCCTCGGAGGTGAGCAGCTTCAGGTCCGCCGGGGTCGACATGTAGCCCAGCTCCACCAGAACGGACGGCACGTCATAGGCCCTGAGCACCCGGAAGCCGGCTGACTTCAGCGGGCTCGAATGGGTCTGGATCCCCTTCTTCATCGCCCCCACCAGGGTACGGGCGAACAAAGCGGAGAAATTGCGCGTCTCGCGCATGGCGAGATCCACCAGGATGCCCGCCACCTCGTCGGTCTCCTCGGACAGGTCGACGCCGGCGATGAGGTCCGCCTTGTTCTCCTTGTCGGCGAGATGGGCCGCGTCGGCGTCGCTCGCCGTCTCCGACAGGGTGTAGACGCTGGCGCCGCTCGCCCGGCCCTCGCCCGCGGCCAGCGCATCGGCGTGGATGGAGATGAAGAGCGCCGCCTGGTTGGCCCGCGCGATGCGCACCCGCTCGCCGAGCGGGATGAAGGTATCGGTGGTGCGGGTCATCACCACCCGGTAGGCGCCCATCTTCTCCAGCTTGTCGCGCAGCGCGAGGGCGGTCTCCAGCACGATGTTCTTCTCGGCGAAGGAACTCTTGCCGGTGGTGCCGGAATCGATGCCGCCATGGCCCGGATCGAGCACCACCACCGGGCGCTTGTCGTCGGCCGGCGCCGCGGGGCCGGAGGAGGCCTCGGGCACCGCCGCCCGCTGCTCGGCGAGGCTCGCCACATTGCGGGCGAAGGTGGCGGCATCGGTGCGGCTGAGATCGACGACGAGGCGGGCCGGCTGCCCCTCCCCCGCCGCCACCACGAAGGAGCGGTCGATGGAGACCGGCTCCTTCATCTCCAGCACCATGCGCGCCTTGCCCGGAGCGAAGGCGCCAAATCGCGTGGCGGCGACCAGCCCGCGGGAGAGTTCGTTCTCCTTCGGCTGCATGGCGAAGACCACGTTGGAGAGGTCCAGGATCACCCGGTAGGGATTGGCGAGGGTGAAGGCGCGGTAGGGCGCGGCCCGGTCGAGATCGATAATGAGGCGGGTGCGGCCGCTGTCGACCGCGAGACGGGCATCATGGGCCATGACGGGGCGCCCGGCCGCGGCAGCATCGGCGCCACCGGCGGTGCCGTCCCGCGCCGGTCCGTCCTGGGCGGCGGCATCGCGCACGCTCGCCAGCGGCGGCCCGATCTCGGACGAATCGCCCGGCGCCCGCGCCAGAACCGGCATCTGCCAGCCACCGCGGGCCGAGGGCGCCGTGGTGAGGCCGCCCGGCGGGCCGGCGAGCGCAGGGGCGGCGCAAAGCAGCGCCAGCGCTCCCACCAGGCCGAGGAGCCGCGCCGACCGCCGGGCGGGACCGCGCACGCACTCCGGCACCGCGCCGCGCCTTGCGGCGCGCCGGCGAATTTCCGGAATGGGGCTCCCAACCACGGGCATCCTCTGCCGTCCCTCATCACCCGCGCGCGGCGGGCCCGCCCGAAATCGCGCGCGCAAAACGGCCGCGCGCGACGCCGGCCTCTCGAAGCTCGGTTCACCGTTAGGCGCCGGCTCTTAACCGGCGGTTGATGAAACGGCCCGATGGCGGCACGAAAATATACCGCCCGCCCGGGGAGGGAACAATGGGGGCGAATGTCGGAAAGCCTCCAAAGGCACGCATAAACCTTGCCAAAGAGGAAGAGCGGCGGGTAAGAAGGGGAAGCACACAGTTCGCGTTCCGGACCAGGCTCTTCGGCCCCGGCTGCCGCGACTGCCGCGGATGGTGCTCCAAGGTCCCCGGCCGCCGTTTGCGACACGGGAGCACGCGGAGCACGAGGTAGTGTCGCAATTCGTTCAAGGCCCGGCCGTTCATGGCCCGGCCGCTACGGTTGTGGCACGCGACGGCGACACCCTCCTAAGACGGGTGCCCGCGCCCCCTGCGGCGGTTCGGAAGGCCTGACCACCAGCCGGTCCCGAGGCAGATTTCGAGGGATGCGGACGACGTGCCAGTGCCAGGCCGGATTTGGAGGTTCACGCTCCGTTCGGCCCTACCATTCATTGGGGAACGAGTAACCGCGGGCATGGATAATTTTCCGCACGACAGGCGCGCTCATCGCGCCCCCGTGTGCCCCGACGCCGAGGGTGTTCGCAACACGTCCCGGCGCGCTCGCTCCCTTACCTTCCTACGTCATCACATCCGGTGTTTCGGCAGCGTCCGGACCGCCCTGTTCAGGGTCGGGCCGTGGTCGCCGTCGCGGAGCTCAGGCTTCGGCGCCGTGAAGAGAGATTTCCATGGCCAACAAGATGCTCATCGATGCGACCCACCCGGAGGAGACCCGGGTCGTGGTCGTGCGCGGGAACCGGGTCGAAGAGTTCGACTATGAGTCGGCGTCCCGCAAGCAGCTGCGGGGCAACATCTATCTCGCCAAGGTCACGCGCGTGGAGCCCTCGCTCCAGGCCGCCTTCGTGGAGTATGGCGGCAACCGCCACGGCTTCCTCGCCTTCAGCGAGATCCACCCCGACTATTACCAGATCCCCGTCGCCGATCGCCTCGCGCTGATCGAGGAGGAGGAGCGCGCCGCCCGCCTCGCCGACGACGAGGCGGAGATGAAGGAGCGCCGCCGCGAGCGTTCCCGCGCCAAGCGGGCGCGCCCGGATTCCAGCGTGAGCGAGGACGCCGAGCCGGTCGAGGATGCCGAGATCATCACCGACGCGGAGATCGAGACCGACGCCGAGCCGCACGCCGCCGATGA
>JAFIHR010000336.1 GCA_017849325.1 Xanthobacter autotrophicus
AGGTTGCGCGCCACCGCCTCGGTGAGGTCCTCCCGGCCGAGGCCGAGGGCCGCCTCCGCCCCGCGCACCAGGCCGACGAGATCGGCATAGCGCGCCCCATAGCGGGCATCCTGATAGAGGGTGAGCTCCGCCACCCGGCGGGCGATCACCTCGTCGAGGCTCGCCGAGAGGCGCCGCGCATCGCTCGACGCGCCGCCCTTGGGCGCCACCAGCGCCTCCACCGCGGCCGCATCGTGCGCCGCACGCCGGCCCCAGAGGAAGGCGGCTTTATTCATGGCCACCGCCTCGCCGTTCATCTCGATGGCCCGCTCGATGGCCTCGGCCGAGAGCGGCAGGGCGCCGTACTGATAGGCGTAGCCGATCATGAAGATGTTCTGCGCCAGAGAGGAGCCGAACAGCGCCGTGGCGAGCCGGCTCGCCTCGATGAAATGGGTCTGCCCCTCCCCCACCGCCTCGACGATGGTGCGCTTGATGCGCGCGGTGGGCAGCGTGAAATCGGCATTGTGGGTGAAGTCGCCGGGCAGCACCTCGTGGGTGTTCACCACCACGATGGTCTCGCCGGGCTTCACCGCCGCCAGCACCTTCTTAGTGCCCGCCACCACGATGTCGCCGCCTAGCACCAGATCGGCCCCGCGCGCCGGCACCCGGATGGCATGGATGTCGTCAGGCGTGCGGGCGATGCGGATGTGGCTGTAGACCGCGCCGCCCTTCTGGGCGAGGCCGGCCATGTCGATCATACCGCAGGCCTTGCCTTCCAGATGCGCCGCCATGCCCAGCAATGCGCCGATGGTGACGACGCCGGTGCCGCCCACCCCCGTGGCGATGATGGAATAGGTGCCGCTAATCTCCGGGTGCGCCGGCTCGGGCAGCGCCGGCCAGTCCCCGGCGCCGGAGGCGACGCCCGCCGCCTTGCGGGGTTTTGCCCCATGCACGGTGACGAAGGACGGGCAGAAGCCGTTCACGCAGGAGAAGTCCTTGTTGCACGAGGACTGGTCGATCTCGCGCTTGCGGCCCCATTCCGTGTCGAGCGGCTGCACCGAGACGCAATTGGACTTCACCCCGCAGTCGCCGCAGCCCTCGCACACCTTCTCGTTGATGATGACGCGCATGTCCGGGTCGGGATAAAGGCCCCGCTTGCGGCGCCGCCGCTTCTCCGCCGCGCAGGTCTGGTCATAGATCAGCACGGTGACGCCGGGCACGTCGGCGAGCTCGCGCTCCACCTGATCCAGCTCCTCGCGGGGATGGATGGTGAGGCCGCCCGGCCAGGAGATGCCGGCCGGATACTTGCCCGGCTCGTCGGTCACCACCACCACCCGCTCGACCCCTTCCGCCGCCACCTCGCGGGCGATGCGCGGAACGGTGAGGTCGCCCTCGTGATGCTGGCCGCCGGTCATGGCCACGGCGTCGTTGAACAGGATCTTGTAGGTGATGTTCACCTTGGCCGCGAGGGCGGCGCGCAGCGCCAGCGAGCCGGAATGGTTATAGGTGCCGTCGCCGAGATTCTGGAACACGTGACCGCGCCTGGAGAACGGCGCCTCGCCGATCCAGTTGGCCCCCTCTCCGCCCATCTGGGTGAAGCCGGAGGTCTGCCGGTCCATCCACTGCACCATGTAGTGGCAGCCGATGCCGGCATAGGCGCGCATGCCTTCGGGCACCTTGGTGGAGGTGTTGTGCGGGCAGCCGGAGCAGAAATAGGGGATGCGGGTGGCGACGTCGCGGGTGGCGGCGAGCACCTTCTGCGCCTCCTCCAGCGCGGCCACGCGGCGGGCGATGTCCGGGATCATGCCATAGGCGAGCAGGCGCTTGCCGAGGGCGATGGCGATGTCGTTGGGATCGAGGGCGCCCTTCACCGGGAAGAGCCAGCGGCCGTCCTCATCCTTCTTGCCGATGCAGCGGGGCTGGTTGGCGGAGCCGTAGAGCTCCTCGCGCACCTGCACCTCGATGAGGGAGCGCTTCTCCTCCACCACCATGATGAGGCCGAGGCCGCGGGCGAATTCAGCGAGGCCCTGGGTGTCCAGCGGCCAGGGGCAGCCCACCTTCCAGATCCGCAGGCCGAGGTCGTTGGCCCGCACCTCGTCGATGCCCAGCTCGTCCAGCGCCAGGCGCACGTCGAGATAGGACTTGCCCACGGTGGCGATGCCGATGCGCGCCTTCGGCCCGCCCGAGGTGACGATGCGGTTGAGCCCGTTCGCCCGCACGAAGGCGAGCACGGCGTCGCGCTTGTATTCCTGGAGCCGCTCTTCCTGGGCCAGCGGCGTGTCGCCGAGGCGGATGTTGAGCCCGCCCTCGGGCATGAGGAAATCGGTCGGGCGGGTGATGGTCACGCGGTCGAGCCGGCCATCCACGACGGCGGTGGATTCGATGGTGTCCTTCACCGCCTTCAGGCCCACCCAGGCGCCGGAGAAGCGCGACAGGGCCCAGCCGTAGAGGCCGAAATCCATGATCTCCTGCACCCCGGCGGGGTTCAGCACGGGGATCATCACGTCGACGAAGTGGAACTCGCTCTGGTGGGCGGTGGTGGACGATTCGCAGGTGTGGTCATCGCCCATCAGGGCGAGCACGCCGCCGTGCTTCGAGGTGCCGGCATTGTTGGCATGGCGGAACACATCGCCCGAGCGGTCCACCCCCGGCCCCTTGCCGTACCAGAGGCCGAACACGCCGTCGAACCGGCCCTCGCCGCGCAGCTCGGCCTGCTGGGAGCCCCACAGCGCGGTGGCGGCGAGATCCTCGTTTAGCCCGCTCTGGAAGCGGATGTCGTTGGCCTTCAGGACCTTCTCGGCGCGGCCGAACTGCTGGTCGAGCCCGCCCAGCGGGGAACCGCGATAGCCGGTCACGAAGCCCGCCGTGTTGAAGCCGGCGCGCCGGTCGCGCTCCTTCTGCAGGAGGGCAAGGCGCACCAGCGCCTGGGTGCCCGAAACCAGGACCTCGGTCTGGCCGAGGTCGTATTTGTCGTCGAGGGAGATGCGTTTCAAAGCCATGGACGCCTCCGGGCGCGCAGCCGGCGGGGTCAGCGGCGGCGTTTCGGCCCTGTGGCCCCGGACGGCAAGGCCCGGCGACCCCGGCGGCGCGACGGCACGACCCAGCCCGATCAGGCTGGCACGATTTGTCGCACCCGGCAATTTCGTTGTGGGGCCGGAAAACGCAAGGAGATTGCCCACGAAACGGGCGTGGCGAAATTTGGCGCATCGCACCGATTCGTGCTGCGCCGCAAATTCGTCAGCCGGGCAGCAGCCGCTCGCTGGAGAGATAGCCGGTCAGCAAGGCGAGGCCGAACAGCATCACCAGCACCGCCGCGCCGAGCTCGACGCCGGAGAGCAAAGGCGCGGTCCAGCGGTTGCCGGCACCGGCGAGGCGCACCGCTAGCCGCTTGCCATAGACCGCAACGGCGGCGATGGCCGTCACCATCACGGCGGTGCCCATCCCCATGGCGAAGGCCGCCGCCACGCCGCTCAGGAACACCCCCTGGGAGAGCGCGAAGGTGAGCACCAGGATCGCCCCCGAGCAGGGCCGCGCCCCGGCCGAGACCACCGCCACCGCGGCGCTGCGCCACCCGCCCTTCTGCTGGAGCAGCGCGGGGTCGGGCATATGGGCATCGCCGCAGCCGCACTCGGCGTCATGGGCATGCAGCGGCTGGCCCGTCAAAGCGGCGAGGAAGGCGCGCCCCTTGGTGAGGGTGAGATAGAGGCCGAACAGGGCGATGCCGCCGTACGCGGCGATCTCCACCCAATCCATGGCGCGGGCCATGGAGACGGCCGTGGCGCCGATCACCGCGGCCAGCAGGCCGACGAACAGCACCGCCGCCACCGCCTGCACCAGCCCCGCCGCGAAGGCGAGCAGCGCGCCGCGCTTCAGGGTGCCGCCGTCGGCCAGCAGGTAGGACGAGATCACCGCCTTGCCGTGGCCGGGACCCGCCGCGTGGAACAGTCCATAGGCGAAGGAGAGGCCGGCGAGCAGCCAGAGGGCGTTGCCGTCCGCCTTGGCGGCGCGCACCGCCTTTACCAGCGCCTGGTAGAACTCGCTTTGCTTGGCAAGGATGTAGCCGCCGATGCCGGTGGGCGCCGCGCTGGCGCCGGGCAGGCCGAAGGGCGTGGCCTTGGGGCCAGTCTTCGCCCCATCGCCCACCGCCTGCCCGAGCGACATCTGCGCGAGCGCGGGCCGGGCCGCAACCAGCGTGACCGCGGCGAGCGCCACCACCAGCAGCGCCAGGAGACCGGCCAGCAGCGCGTGGCGGCGGGAGAGCGAGAGGATCTGCGTCATTTCGGGCACGCCACGATGATGCTGTCGGCGAACTGCTTGGCGTAGCCCGCCATGGCCGCCGTGGGATTGGCGAAGAAGTCCTCGCCCAACTGCGAGGTGTCGGCCTGATCAGGACTGATGACCTGCTTGGTGCAGGCGCCCGGCATGGCGGTGGCGCTCACCGGGTCCTTCTCGGCAAAGGAGAAGGCGACGAACATGGACGGATCGTAGATCTCGAAGGCCATGCGCCCCTTGGCCGGCAACGGCGTCTTGAGCGGCAGGGTGAAATGGAGGACGAGGGTCTCGTTCTCGTAGGTCAGGTAGTAATCGACCGGCTCATTGAAGGCGATCTTGCTCGTCGCCGTCTTCCCGTAGACGAAGTAGTCGTATTCCTTCAGGGATTCGATGTTCACCTGGGCCAGCGGCTTCAGCACGTCGTCGCC
>JAFIHR010000337.1 GCA_017849325.1 Xanthobacter autotrophicus
TCGTCGGTAATGGAAACGGGCCGGATATCGGAGGGCGGCTCACCGCCGCTGTTCGGCGTCTCGGGATCGGCCAAAAGTCGATACTCTCATCATCTCAGGGGCTGGCGCCTTTCTAACCGATTCATCCGCCCGACGCCAGCGGCCCGCCTCCGAGCGAAGCGATTTTTATCATTTAATCACAAACGGTTATTCGATCCCATCCGGAGCGCTCGGTAGAACACGACTTCTTTGCGCCCCTTACCTCCAGCAAACCGCCCCTTCGCTCACGACCCGAGGGCGCGCACCACCCTTCCCCCAAGGCTGCAGGTGACGTCAAAACCCCACCTCATCCACCCGTCGATGCGCCGCCCATGCAGACCCTGCACCCGCAGCCCGTCTTCAGAACGGAATTTCATCATCAAGATCGTTGGCCGGCATAGGCCGCCCGCCGCCACCACTCCCGCCGCCGGATCGACGCCCTCCGCCCGACCCGCCACCGAAGCCGCTCCCGGACCCATACCCCACCGATCCACCGCCCATCGGCCCGGAAGACCCGAAATCGGCGCCGCCGCCGTAATCCTCGACGCCTTCTGCCCCGCCACTGCGGCCATCAAGCAGCGTCAGCTCGCCACGGTAGGGTCGCAGCACCACTTCGGTGGTGAACTGCTCACGCCCGTCCTTTTCATACTTCCGCGTCTCGAGCTGGCCCTCGATATAGACCTTGGAGCCCTTCTTCAGGAACCGCTCGGCGACGCCCACAAGATTCTCGTTGAAAATCACCACCCGGTGCCACTCGGTCCGTTCGCGCCGCTCGCCCGACGCTTTGTCCCGCCAGTTCTCCGACGTCGCCACCGAGAGGTTGCAGACCCGCCCGCCGTTCTGAAACGACTTCACTTCCGGATCACGGCCAAGATTGCCGATCAGGATCACCTTGTTGACGCTGCCGGCCATGTCCGCGGCCTCCACAGGTTTGAATATTGCTGCTTGCCGCACCCTATCCCGCCGACCCTCGCGCGCGAGCGCCAAACGATGTTGTCCACGGGAAACTCGCCCCTTCGCACAGGCCTACGCCCCACCCTCACACATTTGTTCTTGTATTGTTCTATCCATCGAGCCGCCGATGCGCAAGTCAGGAGTCGTCGCGGCGGGCGTTTTTTTTGGCTGGCGAACCGCAAAAGTTCTTGCTATGTTCTCTATCGCACCGCACGCGCCCCGGTACAATCGAGCGATGAAAATGAGCCAATTCGAAGCATCAGGAACGGACTTCGCCGTACTGCGGACCGACTGGCGAGATCCGGTTTCAGCGTTCGCCTGTCGCGTTGTTTCGCCATCAGGTGGTGCGGTGGCAGTTAAATCGTGGCTGGCGCGGGTGGGTATGGAGTTGGATGATGGGCCCGACGGGACCACTACGTTTCACGGGGCGCTCATGGTTGCCAGCGCGGCCACAGTGGTTGGGACTCTTGCCGTGCTGAATGCTACCTCGCTCCTGCCCTGATGTTTTGATCTTTTGCGCCGTGCTCCCGGCAGCGCACCCTGGACGTTCATGACTGATCGCACTTCCCCTCTGCGGGGCAAATCCGCCCGCGCCTCCTCCGGCCGCGCCGCCCCTTCCCGCCGGGCCGGCGCCAAGGCGGAGGCATCGGGCGAGCGCGTACCATCGGATGGGAATGACGGGGGCAGGATCGAGACCGAGGCGCCGACCTCGGGTCTGCCGGGCGCCGTGACCGCTGAAGTGCGCGGCCGCCGGCACGGCGGGAGCGAGACCGAGGCCGGCAGTGCCCCGCCCAATGGAAGCCTGCGGCGGGATGCCCGTATTCTCGCCGTGCGCGGCGCGCGCGAGCACAATCTCAAGAATGTCGATCTGGAGATACCCCGCGACAGCCTCGTGGTGTTCACAGGCCTTTCCGGCTCGGGCAAGAGCTCGCTGGCGTTCGATACCATCTATGCGGAGGGCCAGCGGCGCTATGTGGAGAGCCTCTCCGCTTATGCGCGCCAGTTCCTCGAGATGATGCAGAAGCCGGACGTGGACCAGATCGACGGACTCTCCCCCGCCATCTCCATCGAGCAGAAGACCACCTCGAAGAATCCGCGCTCCACCGTCGGCACGGTGACGGAGATCTACGATTACATGCGCCTGCTCTGGGCGCGGGTGGGCATTCCCTATTCGCCCGCCACCGGCCTGCCCATCGAGAGCCAGACGGTCTCGCAGATGGTGGACCGCATCCTGGCGCTGCCGGAAGGCACGCGGCTCTACATCCTCGCGCCGGTGGTGCGCGGGCGGAAGGGCGAGTACAAAAAGGAGCTCGCCGACTGGATGAAAAAAGGCTTCCAGCGGGTGAAGATCAACGGCGCCTTCCACGAGATCGCCGACGCTCCTGTCCTCGACAAGAAGTTCAAGCACGATATCGACGTGGTGGTGGACCGCATCGTGGTGCGCGCCGACCTGGCGCAGCGCCTCGCCGACAGTTTCGAGACCGCGCTCGGGCTTGCCGACGGCATCGCCCTGGCCGAGTTCGCCGACGGCGCCGACGAGGCCGATGGTCCCCGGCGCATCGTGTTCTCGGAGAAGTTCGCCTGCCCGGTGTCCGGCTTCACCATCGCCGAGATCGAGCCTCGCCTGTTCTCCTTCAACAATCCGTTCGGCGCCTGCCCGGCCTGCGACGGGCTCGGGGTGGAGCAGACCATCGATCCCGACCTCGTGGTGCCGGACAAGGCCCGCTCGCTGGCCAAGGGGGCCATCGCGCCGTGGGCGAAGTCCACCTCGCCTTATTACGGGCAGACGCTGGACGCGCTTGCCGACCATTACGGCTTCAAGCTCAACGTGCCCTGGCAGGACCTGCCGGAAAAAGCGCGCGACGTGCTGCTCTACGGCTCCGGCCTGGAGAAGATCACCTTCGCCTACAACGACGGCCTGCGCGCCTACGAGACGCACAAGACCTTCGAGGGCGTGGTGCGCAATCTCGACCGGCGCTGGAAGGAGACGGAAAGCGACTGGGCGCGGGAGGAAATCTCCAAATATTTCTCCACCGTCCCCTGCGCGGTGTGCGCCGGCTATCGCCTGAAGCCCGAGGCGCTGGCGGTGAAGATCGCCCACCGGCACATCGGCGAGATCTCCCAGCTTTCCGTGCGCGCCGCATCCGACTGGTTCGCCACGCTGCCGGCCGAGCTTTCCGACAAGCAGAATGAGATCGCCGGGCGGATCCTGAAGGAGATCCGCGAGCGCCTCGCCTTCCTGCTCGACGTGGGGCTCGAATATCTCACGCTCTCGCGCGCCTCCGGAACCCTGTCCGGCGGCGAGAGCCAGCGCATCCGCCTCGCCTCGCAGATCGGCTCGGGGCTCACCGGCGTGCTCTATGTGCTCGACGAGCCGTCCATCGGCCTGCACCAGCGCGACAATGCGCGGCTGCTGGAAACGCTGAAGCGCCTGCGCGATCTCGGCAACACGGTGATCGTCGTCGAGCACGACGAGGATGCCATTCTCGCCGCCGATTATGTGGTGGACGTGGGCCCCGGCGCCGGCATCCATGGCGGACGGATCGTGGCCCAGGGCACCCCGGCGGAGATTCTCGCCAATCCCGCCTCGCTCACCGGACGCTACCTCACCGGCGCATTGTCCGTGGGCGTGCCGGCGCGGCGCAGGCCGAACCCGAAGCGCATGCTCCGCCTCGTGGGCGCGCGCGGCAACAATCTGAAGAACGTCACCGCCGAGATCCCGCTCGGCCTGTTCACCTGCATCACCGGCGTCTCGGGGGGCGGCAAGTCCACCCTGCTGCTCGACACCCTCTACAAGGCGGCGGCGCGGCGCCTCAACAACGCCACCGAGGCGCCCGCCCCCTTCGATCGGATCGAGGGGCTGGAATTTCTCGACAAGGTCATCGACATCGACCAGTCGCCCATCGGCCGCACCCCGCGCTCCAATCCGGCCACCTATACGGGCGCCTTCACCCCCATCCGCGACTGGTTTGCCGGCCTGCCGGAGGCCAAGGCCCGCGGCTATGGGCCGGGTCGCTTCTCCTTCAACGTGAAGGGCGGGCGCTGCGAGGCCTGCCAGGGCGACGGCGTCATCAAGATCGAGATGCACTTTCTGCCGGACGTCTACGTCACCTGCGACGTTTGCAAGGGCAAGCGCTACAATCGCGAGACCCTGGAGGTGACCTTCAAGGACAGATCCATCGCCGACGTGCTCGACATGACGGTGGAGGAAGGCGCCACCTTCTTCAAGGCGGTGCCCTCGGTGCGCGAGAAGCTGGAGACGCTGCACCGGGTGGGGCTCGACTATATCAAGGTCGGCCAGCAGGCCACCACGCTCTCCGGCGGCGAGGCGCAGCGGGTGAAGCTCTCCAAGGAGCTGTCGAAGCGGGCCACCGGCCGCACCCTCTACATTCTCGACGAACCCACCACCGGCCTGCACTTCCACGATGTGAAGAAGCTGCTGGAGGTGCTCCACGAGCTCGTCGAGCAGGGCAACACGGTGGTGGTGATCGAGCACAATCTCGATGTCATCAAGACCGCCGACTTCGTGATCGACCTCGGTCCCGAGGGCGGCGACGGCGGCGGCGAGGTCGTGGTGTCGGGTCCGCCAGAGGCGGTGGCCGCCGATCCGCGCTCCCACACCGGGCGCTTCCTCGCCGAGGTGCTGGCGCGGCGGCCGCTGAAGGACATTGCCCGGGATCCCGGCGCCAAGGGGCCTCTTAAGGGGCCACTTGCCGAAACGCCGCCGGAGGATGCCGTCGCGGAGGATGAGGAGGCATCGCGACCCGCGCGCGGGCGGCGGACGGGTGGGCGGCGGAAAAGCCAGGCGGCGGAATAGAATTTGCCGATGCGCCCGGTCCGGGCGTTTATCGGCATCGCGCCCCGTTCTTAAGCGCCGGTCGCCGGAAGGCGAGCAGTCCTTCTTTCGGAGGGAGAGCGCGGGTCGGACCACGCCCCGGGTGCGTGGCGTGACCAGGTGACACCGGCCCACTAGATAGAGCCGCTGGCGACGGCACCCGACGCCAGCGGCGAAACCGAGAGGCGCCGGGCCTCTTCATCGGCCTCCCCCCATCGGCGCCGGGATCGCCTCCGCCCAGCCGCGGACTGCGGGAGATTTCCCGTCGCCCGCGCGCCAGCGGATCAGCGCCGGCCGCGATGCCCGGGCATCATGCTGTGGAGGCGATCGCTCAGCCGCCGCTGCAGGCGGCCCGGCCCATAGGTCCAGGCCAGATGCCAGCGGCCCGCGAGATCCACCGGAAAGGCCTGCCCGCGCGGCACGAACCACGCATTGTGCCCGGTCCGGCGCACCAGCTTGTAGCCGCTCAGCATCATGTGCAGGTGGACCCGGGTGAAGCGATCGCGGTCGTCCACCAGCACGAGCGCGGGCTTGTAGCGGGACAGGGTGAAGCCGCGCAGCACGTCGAGCTCGGCGCCTTCCACGTCCACGGAGACGAAATCCACGTGCTCGAACCCGGCCTGGGCCAGCACGTCGTCGAGCGTGGCGACCGGAACGTTGATGACGGGATCGCCGCCGCGGCGGGCCCGGTCGAGGCGCAGCGTGCTCATGCCACGCCGCATGACCAGCGGGCGGAGCTTCTCCTTCACCTTCGGGCCCACGCAGGCCAGCTCGAACACCTGGCTCCTGCGGTTCTGCCGCAGGTTGGCGGCCTGGGCCGGCACCGGCTCGATCAGCACGCCATTCCAGCCATCCAGCTCGAGCTGCGCGGTCTGGCTCTGGAACACCGGATCGAAGGCGCCCACCTCGACGAACACGCCGGTGCGGCCGGCGAAGAAGTCCGCCACCAGCTCGCGCTCGAAGTGATTGGGGAAAACGGCATCGGCCATCGCAGACCCCACAACTCTAGGGATGTCATTCACAACGTCGACTCGACCTTGGCCCATCTCGGATCGCAATCCTTCTGCTCTATCGCGCTACCGCTTCGATCATCGCAAGAATGATCGCAGGATGAATGAGGCGTTAATATGGTACCGAACGCAAGGGCAGGCTAAACCGTTTTTATGGCTTCATCCTACCGTTTTGACGGTATTTTCATACTAATACCAACCTAGAACTGCGCCATCCCGTACATGATGGTTGTCCGATTGTCGTTACCTGAACACCTCGAAAACGGCGCACCAATACCATTTGCCTGCAAAGCTTCTATCCGAAACACTCATTGCTTAATGGCTGCCAGCACAGAACACAAAACCCCGTGAAGACACGCTACAGTCCGGTATTCCGAAATATTTCAAGCCCTTCCTTCCCCAGCGATAGCATGTAATTGGCAAGGCTGTATCCGATCCGACACCTCCCTTTCTCTTGCCTCATTTGGGACAACGGACAGGATCTCAGCAGCCACATCACTGCACCTACCATCATAGGGTGTACTATTTTTGCGTGTATATAACGCTGGGGTGGGTCGCGCTTAAGGCGAGTGTTTCCCATTGATAAATGGCGTTGATACCGGCGCGCGACGGACGCACCGCCGGCGGTGTCATAAACTGCACTCTCAGATTGCATCTCGCGCACGCGCCGCGATCACCGGCCACGGCGCCGCCTTTCGGCCACAATCTGCCGGCTCCTGCCCCCTGGAAATCATCCGCAGGCGCGCGTCAAATGCCGTCTGGCTCAGGTGGGCGAGAAGGAGGACGCGACGAGATGGAAGCGGTTCACGTGGTGGGCGGCGGCCTTGCAGGGGCCGAGGCGAGCTGGCAGCTGGCGCAGCGCGGCGTCCCGGTGGTGCTGCATGAGATGCGCCCGGTCCGCTCCACCGAGGCGCATCACACCGAAGGGCTCGCCGAGCTGGTGTGCTCGAATTCGTTCCGCTCGGATGATGCCGAAGGCAATGCGGTGGGCGTGCTCCACGCGGAGATGCGTCGTGCCGGCTCGCTCATCCTCGCTTGCGCCGATCAAAACCAGGTGCCGGCCGGCGGCGCGCTGGCGGTGGATCGCATCGGCTTCTCGCAGGCCGTGACCCACGCGCTCGAAGGCCACCCGCTGGTGGAGATCCGCCGCGAGGAACTCTGCGCCCTGCCCCCGGCCGAGTGGGACAAGGTGATCATCGCCACCGGCCCCCTCACCTCCCCGCCCCTGGCGGACGCCATCCGCGCGCTGACCGGCGAGAGCGCCCTCGCCTTCTTCGACGCCATCGCGCCCATCGTCCATTTCGACAGCATCGATATGGAGAAAGCCTGGTTCCAGTCGCGCTACGACAAGGCCGGGCCCGGCGGCAGCGGCGCCGACTACATCAACTGCCCGCTCACCGAGGAGCAGTATAACGCCTTCGTCGATGCGCTGCTGGCCGGCGACAAGGTGCCGCTCAAGGATTTCGAGGCCAAGACGCCTTATTTCGACGGCTGCCTGCCCATCGAGGTGATGGCCGAGCGCGGCCGCGAGACCCTGCGCTTCGGCCCGATGAAGCCGGTCGGCCTCACCAATCCCCACGCCCCCGACGTGAAGCCTTATGCGGTGATCCAGCTCCGCCAGGACAACAAGCTCGGCACCCTCTACAACATGGTCGGCTTCCAGACGAAGCTGCGCCACGGCGAGCAGGCGCGCATCTTCCGCACCATTCCGGGGCTGGAGGGGGCGGAATTCGCCCGGCTCGGCGGCCTTCACCGTAACACCTATCTCAACTCGCCCAGGGTGCTGGACGAAAGCCTGCGCCTGAAGGCCGACCCGCGCATCCGCTTCGCCGGCCAGATCACCGGCTGCGAGGGCTACGTGGAAAGCGCCGCGGTGGGGCTCATGGCAGGCCTGTTCACCGCCGCCGAGCGCCGCGGTGAAGCGCCGAACCTTCCGCCGGTCACCACCGCCCACGGCGCGCTGCTCGCCCACATCACCGGCGGGCACCTGGAGACGGAGGCCGGCAGGACGCTCTCCTTCCAGCCGATGAACGTCAATTTCGGCCTGTTCCCGCCGCTCGCCGAGGCGCCGCGCGCGGAGGACGGCAAGCGCCTCAGGGGCGCGCAGAAGACGCTGGCCAAGAAGAGGGCATTGGCGGCGCGCGCCCTCGCCGATCTCGACCGGTGGCTCGACTTGCGGCCCGAGGCGGCTTAA
>JAFIHR010000338.1 GCA_017849325.1 Xanthobacter autotrophicus
AGATGGCGCATCATCTCCTCTTCCGCCATGCCGGGATAATGCTCCAGCACCAAAGCTGAGAGCGGCGCGCCCCGTTGGTCCGGATCGGCGCGGCACAGGCCGGTGAAGGTCACCACCGCGCCGAGATCCGTGCGCCCGTCCGAGAGGGCGGCGATCTCGGTCGCCACGTCGAACGGCTCGGCCTGCACGCGGACCGTGAACATGGCGCTCAGCCTCCCGTCATGGGCGGGAAGAAGGCGACCTCGCGCGCCGCGCCGAGGGCGGCGTCGGGCTTCACGTGGCGCCGGTCGAGGGCGGCGCGCACCACGTCCGGCTTCTCGAAGGCGTGGGCGTGGGCCTCGTCCCGCGCGGCGAGCCAGCGGGCAAGGTCGGCCACCGTGACCACCTCGGCGGGCGGGGCGACCTCCTCCTCGGCGAGGCCCACCCGCTCGCGCAGCCAGGCGAAATAGAGCACCTTCACGACGGGTCCTCCACCAGATGGCGCGCCCCGGCGCGGAAATAGTCGTAGCCGGTGTAGAGGGTCAGCACCGCCGAGATCCACAACAGGGTGAGGCCCACGAACATTACCCCCGGCAGCACCTGCTCGCCGGCCCGGCCGGTGATGAGCACGCCGACGGCGATGAGCTGCATAGTGGTCTTCCACTTGGCGAGGCGCGAGACGGGCACCGATACGCGCAGCTCGGCGAGGAATTCGCGCAGTCCCGACACCAGGATCTCGCGGCACAGGATGACGATGGCGGCCCATAGCGACCAGCCGCGGATGGTGCCGTCGGAGGCGAGCATCAGCAGGCAGGTGGAGACCAGCAGCTTGTCGGCGATGGGGTCCAGCATGCGCCCGATGGCCGATTGCTGCGACCAGGCGCGGGCGAGGTAGCCGTCGAAAAAGTCGGTGACCGCGGCGGCGATGTAGATGGCGAGCGCCACCCAGCGCAGCCACAGCCCGCCGTTCAGGATGTCGGACCAGAACAGGCAGGCCGCCACCAGCGGCACCGCGAGGCAGCGCGCATAGGTGAGCAGGTTCGGCAGCGACAGGGCATTGCCGCGCCGGCCGGCGGCGGGCGTGGTCGGGGATCTGGTCGCGGAGTCGGCCATGCGCCTTACATTTCAACTGGCGGCCCGCGGGACGGGCGAGGGGGCGGATCGTTTCGGCTCGGCACAATGCCTCCGAAAGGCGCCGCGGTCGAGGTATGCCTCGCCGGATGAGCGCCAGCCGCTCATCCGGGCGGGCGCTCGTGGAAATAATCGTAGATCGCCTTTGCTGTGGCGGCATTGATACCGCTGACCGTCTCGAGGTCCGCCAGCGAGGCGCGCTCGATCGCCTTCAGCGTGCCGAAATGGCGCAGCAGCGCGCGCTTGCGGGTGGGGCCGACGCCGGGAATGGCCTGCAGCCCCGCCTCGGTGATGTCCTTCTTCCGCCGCGCCCGGTGGGAGCCGATGGCGAAGCGGTGGGCCTCGTCGCGCAGCCGCTGGATGTAATAGAGCACCGGGTCGCGGGGTTCCATGCGGAAGGCCGTGCGGCCGGGCAGGAAGAACTGCTCGCGCCCGGCCTCGCGGTCGAGCCCCTTGGCGATGCCCACCAGCGGCACGTCGGTGATGCCCAGCTCCTCCAGCACCGCGCGTGCCGCATTGAGCTGGCCGAGGCCGCCGTCGATCAGCACCAGATCGGGCCAGGGGGAGGCGTCTTCGGCGGCCTCCGCGATGATTTCGGGCGCCTCGTCGAGGCTCTCGTCCTCGTCCTGCTCCAGGGCGGAGGGGGGAAGATCGGCGCTGGTCGCGCGGGGGCGCCGGGCCTTGCCGCCGGTCCGCTCCGCCGCCTGTTCGGAGAAAGCGGGGGTGGTGCCGTCTTCACCCTCGGAGATGTCCCGGCGCGCGGGCTGGGGCAACGCCGCGTCGCGCTCCGGCTCGTCCCCCTTCGGCCCGCGCGGGGCCTCCTTCAGGAGCCGGGCGAAGCGGCGCGTCAGCACCTCGCGCATCATGCCGAAATCATCGCCTGGCACGAGGTCGGCCGACTTGATGTTGAACTTGCGGTACTGCGATTTGCGCAAGCCCTCCGGCCCCGCGACGATCATGCCGCCCACCGCATTGGTGCCCATGATGTGGGAATTGTCATAGACCTCGATGCGGCGCGGCGGCTGGGGCAGGCCGAAGGCTTCGGCGACGCCTTTCAGCAGCTTCGCCTGGGTGGCGCTTTCCGCCAGGGTGCGGCCCAGCGCCTCGCGGGCATTCTGCAGCGCGTGGGCGACCAGATCGTGCTTCTCGCCGCGCTGGGGGGTCAAGACCTCCACCTTGTGGCCGGTCTTTTCCGAAAGCGCCTCGGACAGCAGCGCCTGGTCCTCCACCTTGTGGCTCAGCAGGATGAGGCGCGGGCTCGGCTTGTCCTCGTAGAACTGGGCGAGGAAGGCGCCCAGCACCTCGGCCTCGGCGAGCGAGCGGTCGGCGCGCGGATAATAGGCGCGATTGCCCCAGTTCTGCCCGGTGCGGAAGAAGAACACCTCGATGCAGGTGACGCCGCCCTCCTGGGCGCAGGCGAACACGTCCGCCTCCTCCACCCCGCGCGGATTGATGCCCTGGGTGCCCTGCACGGCGGAGAGCGCGGCGAGGCGGTCGCGCAGCTTGGCGGCGCGCTCGAACTCCAGTGCCTGCGACGCCGCCTCCATTTCCCGCGCCAGCTCGTCCTTGATGGCGCGCGAGCGGCCGGAGAGGAAGGCGCGGGCCTCGCGCACCAGCTCGCGGTAGTCCTCGGGGCTCACCTCGCCGGTGCAGGGGCCGGCGCAGCGCTTGATCTGGTAGAGCAGGCACGGCCGGGTGCGGTTCTCGAAATAGCTGTCGGAGCAGGAGCGCAGCAGGAAGGCGCGCTCCAGCGCGGCGATGGTGCGGTCCACCGCCCAGACGCTGGCGAACGGGCCGTAATAGTCGCCGGGGCGTGCGCGGGCGCCGCGATGCTTCAGGATCTGCGGCGAGGCATGGTCGGCGGTAATCAGGATGTAGGGGAAAGACTTGTCGTCCCGCAGCAGCACGTTGAAGCGCGGCTTCAACTGCTTGATGAGGTTGGCCTCAAGAAGCAAAGCTTCCGGCTCGGTGCGGGTGGAGACGAACTCCATGCTGACGGTGGCCGCGATCATCCGGGCGATGCGGTTGGTGTGGCCCACCGGGCGGGTGTAGCTGGCGATGCGCTTCCGGATGCTCTTGGCCTTGCCCACATAGAGCACGCTGCCGTCGGCGGCGATCATGCGGTAGACGCCGGGGCCCGCGGGGGCGGTCTTCGCGGCCTTGACGATGGCGTCGCGGCCGGTGGCGAGGCTCGCGGCAAGGGGCGCCTCCTCGCCGTCCCCGGTCGTCTCCGGCGCCGCTGAAGCCTTTGTATCGCCAGGTGTTTCCAGCTCCGGCGCGGCCACTCCGGCCAGCGGGGACTCCTGCGGGGAATCGATGATCTCAGGCGGGGTGTGGGGGGCGCGGCCGGTCATGCCCGGAACTTAAGGGCTCCCGCGCGCCTCAGCCAGAGGGGATGCCGGCGCGGGCACGGCGCTCACCAACCGTCAACCATGCAGGGGGCTGGATGCAGGCCCGCGCGTGGCGCATGGGTAAAATATGCTTCATTTCCATGTAAACTCAATGGCTTGTCCCGTTTACGAAGGCTTCACCGTGCCCCATTTGGCCACATTTCGGTGAGGAATGCGCAAGGTTGCGCGCCCACAGTCGGGGCCGGATCGCAGGGCGTGTCCGGGCGCCATCCGGGGCCACGGAGCCAGGGGCCGGCCGACGTGCGCTCCAGAAGATAGACACGTAAAGCGTGCTCTACATTCTGTTTACGGAACGTTATAATTTATCACGTATGCGGTATATCGCGGACAAGTGTACGTAGTAAGCAAACTGAGAGTAGGGCGGAAAGA
>JAFIHR010000339.1 GCA_017849325.1 Xanthobacter autotrophicus
CTCGTCCTCCTCCGCCCGCGCCCTGAAGCCTGGCGACCACGTGTTCCTGGTGGACGGCTCGTCCTTCGTGTTCCGGGCCTATTTCCAGTCCATCAATCAGGACCGCAAATACAATTTCCGCTCGGACCGGCTGCCCACGGGAGCGGTGCGGCTGTTCTGCACCAAGCTGTTCCAGTTCGTGCGCGAGGGCGCGGTGGGCATCAAGCCGACCCATCTCGCCATCATCTTCGACAAGTCCGAGGATTCGTTCCGCAAGGAGCTCTATCCCGCCTACAAGGGCAACCGCCCGCCGCCGCCCGAGGAGCTCATCCCCCAGTTCCCGCTGATGCGCGAGGCGGTAAAAGCCTTCGGCCTCATCCCGGTGGAGCAGATCCGCTACGAGGCGGACGACCTGATCGCCACCTATGCCGACGAGGCGGTCAAGGCGGGGGCGGACGTGCTCATCGTCTCCGCCGACAAGGACCTGATGCAGGTGGTCGGCCCCAAGGTCGCCATGTACGACCCGGCCTCGGGCGAATCGGGCGGGCGCGGGGCGCGGCCCGAGCGGCGCATCGGCTATGACGAGGTGGTGGAGTATTTCGGCGTGCCGCCGGAGAAGGTCACCGACGTGCAGGCGCTGGCGGGCGATTCCACCGACAACGTGCCGGGCGTGCCGGGCATCGGCATCAAGACCGCCTCCACCCTCATCAAGGACTATGGCGACCTCGAAACCCTGCTGAAGAGCGCGCCCGAGATCAAGCAGCAGAAGCGGCGCGAATCGCTGATCGAGAATGCCGAGGCGGCGCGCATCTCCAAGCAGCTCGTCACGCTGGTGCGCGACGTGCCGCTGGAAGTGCCGCTGGAGGATCTGGCGCTGCACCAGCCCGACGGGCGCCAGCTCGTGGCCTTCCTGAAGGCGATGGAATTCACCACCATCACCCGCCGCGTGGCGGAGGCCTACGGGGTGGATGCGGCGGAGATCGATCCCGATCCCAGGCTTGCCCCCGACGGCTCCCTGTTCTCCCCCGGCGACGAGGCGGTGGAGGAGGAACCCGAGGCA
The DNA here is from genome assembly GCA_017849325.1 of Xanthobacter autotrophicus. Classification (GTDB taxonomy): domain Bacteria; phylum Pseudomonadota; class Alphaproteobacteria; order Rhizobiales; family Xanthobacteraceae; genus Xanthobacter; species Xanthobacter autotrophicus_B. The sequence goes on from JAFIHR010000339.1 coordinate 1,040, forward strand.
AAGGCCGGCGCCCGGGCGCGGGGCAAGGCCAAGGGCGCGGACAAGGAGGCCGGAGCGGCACCCGCCGCCAAGGGCGACGATCTCCTCACCCCCCAGTCCCTCGCCCGCGTCCGCGCCGAGGAGGGCCGCTCCACGCCGGTGGACCGCAAGGCCTACAAGACCCTCACCGACCTCGCCGAGCTGAAGGACTGGTGCGCCCGCGCCATGGCCGAGGGGGTGGTGGCGTTCGACACGGAGACCACCTCCCTCGATCCCATGCAGGCGGACCTCGTGGGCGTCTCGCTGGCGCTGGCGCCGGGGGAGGCCTGCTACATTCCCCTTGCCCATCGCGGGGCGGGCGACGGCCTGTTCAGCGAGGGCCTCGTGCCGGGCCAAATCCCGCTCGATGACGCCATCGCCGTCCTGAAGGTGATGCTGGAGGATCCCGGCACCCTGAAGATCGGCCACAATGTGAAATACGACGTGCTGGAGCTGTCGCGCTACGGCATCGACGTTGCGCCCATGGAATGCACCATGTGCATGTCCTATGCGCTGGATGCCGGCCTCAACGGGCACGGCATGGATGAGCTTTCCGTGCGCCACCTCGGGCACCAGCCCATCGCCTTCTCGGAAGTCGCCGGCAAGGGCAAGTCCCAGATCACCTTCGACAAGGTGGCCATCGAGCCCGCCACGGCCTACGCCGCCGAGGATGCGGACGTGACCCTGCGCCTGTGGCGGGTGCTCAAACCCCGCCTCGTGGCCGAGGGCCGCACCAGCGTCTACGAGACCCTGGAGCGCCCGCTCATCCCCGTGCTCACCCGCATGGAGGCGCGCGGCATCGCCATCGACAAGGCCCTGCTGGCGCGGCTTTCCTCGGAGTTTGCCCAGGGCGCGGCGCGCATCGAGGACGAGATTTCGGCGCTGGCCGGCGAGAAGCTCAACGTGGGCTCGCCGAAGCAGATCGGCGACATCCTGTTCGGCCGGATGGGCCTGCCCGGCGGCACCAAGACCCCCACCGGCGCCTGGTCCACCAAGGCCAACGTGCTGGAGGAGCTGGCCGAGGCCGGCCATGAGCTGCCGCAGAGGATCCTCGCCTGGCGCCAGCTCTCGAAGCTCCGCTCCACCTATACGGACGCGCTGCCCAATTATGTGAACCCTCAAACCCACCGGGTTCACACCTCCTATGCGCTCGCCGCCACCACCACCGGGCGGCTCTCCTCCTCCGATCCGAACCTGCAGAACATCCCCGTGCGCACCGAGGAGGGCCGGCGCATCCGCCGCGCGTTCGTGGCGGAAAAGGGCAACCTCCTCGTCTCGGCCGACTATTCGCAGATCGAGCTGCGCCTGCTGGCCCAGATCGCCGACGTGCCGAACCTGCGCCAAGCCTTCACCGAGGGGCTCGACATCCACGCCATGACGGCCTCCGAGATGTTCGGCGTGCCGGTGAAGGACATGCCCTCCGAGGTGCGCCGACGGGCCAAGGCCATCAATTTCGGCATCATCTACGGCATCTCCGCCTTCGGCCTCGCCAACCAGCTCGGCATCGGGCGGGACGAGGCGGGGCAGTACATCAAGCGCTATTTCGAGCGCTTCCCCGGCATCCGCGCCTATATGGACGAGACCAAGGCCTTCTGCCGCGAGCACGGCTATGTGGAGACCCTGTTCGGCCGGCGCTGCCACTATCCCGACATCGCCGCCAAGAACCCCTCCATCCGGGCCTTCAACGAGCGTGCGGCCATCAATGCGCGCCTCCAGGGCACGGCGGCAGACATCATCCGCCGCGCCATGATCCGCATGGAGCCGGCGCTCGCGAAGGCGAAGCTCTCCGCCCGCATGCTGCTTCAGGTGCACGACGAACTGGTGTTCGAGGTGCCCGAGGCCGAGGCGGAGAAGACCCTCCCCGTGGTCCGCGAGGTGATGGAGGGCGCCTGCGCGCCCGCCGTGCCCCTGTGCGTGCCGCTTAAGGTGGATGCCCGCGCCGCCGCCAACTGGGAGGAGGCGCATTAAAATACGATCAATGTGAGTAGTATTTTATAATCCCATTTATGTGCGTTGATTAAAATCGATCCCGCGCCTAGGGTGCAGAAGCCGGATGCCCGTCGCCTGTCGCGACGCGCCCGTCCGGCATCTGAAATCCAGGAAGGCGTCCCCGGCCGGGCGCCGGAGTGACGGGACATGATTGGTGAGCTTGCCCAGGGCCCGCGCGCGGTGGAGATGCCTTCCGCGCCGTCCGAGCGTCGGCCGGAGGCGGCCGCCCACGCCCGGATGGAGCCCCTGGCCCGCCTGCCGGTATTCTACGATCTGAAGGGGCGGCGCGTGCTCGTCGCGGGTGGCGGCGAGGCCGCGGCCTGGAAGGCCGAGCTTCTCTCCGCCGCCGGCGCGCGGGTCGAGGTGATCGCGCCAGACCTCTGCGAGGATCTCGGACGGCTCGCTGCCGCGCCGCCCTGCGGACCCATCTCCCTCCAGGCGCGGCCCTGGCGCGAGGACGACCTTCCCGGCGCCACGTTCGCTTTGGCCGATGCGGCGGACGAGCACGAGGCGGCGCGCTTCGCCGCCGCCGCCCGTGCCGCCGGGGTGCCGGTGAACGTGATCGACCGGCCGGATTTCTGCGATTTCTCCTTCGGCGCCATCGTCAACCGCTCGCCGCTGGTGGTGGGCATCTCCACCGACGGGGCGGCGCCGGTGTTCAGCCGCGCGGTGCGCGCCAAGATCGAGGCGGTGCTGCCCATGGGCTTCCGCGCCTGGGCGCAGGCGGCCAAGGGCTGGCGCCGCGCCATCGCCGATCTCGGCCTGTCGCTTGCCGCCCGCCGCGCCTTCTGGGAGCGCTTCGCCGCCCGCGCCCTCACCGAGCCCAATCGCGCGCCGGCGGAGACCGACCGTCGCGGGCTTCTGGCCGCCGCCGGCCCCGGCGGACATGACGCCCGGGGCAGCGTGGTGCTGGTGGGCGCCGGGCCGGGCGATCCCGAGCTTCTGACGCTCAAGGCCGTGCGCGCGCTGCAATCGGCCGACGTGGTGCTGTTCGACGATCTCGTCGCCCCCGCCATCCTCGATTTCGCCCGCCGCGAGGCGAAGAAGATGCTGGTGGGCAAGACCGGCTACGGCCCCTCCTGCAAGCAGGACGACATCAACCGCATGATGGTGGATTTCGCCCGCCAGGGCCGGCGGGTGGTGCGCCTCAAGGGCGGCGAGCCCATGATCTTCGGCCGGGCCGGGGAGGAGATCGCTTTTTGCCGCGCGGCGGGCATTGCGGTGGAGGTGGTGCCGGGCATCTCGGCGCCCCAGGGGGCGGCGAGCCGCCTCCTTGCCTCGCTGACCCATCGCGACCATGCGCGGCGGCTGCAGTTCGTCACCGCCCATGCCCGCGACGGCAGGCTGCCGCGGGACCTCGACTTCCGGGCGCTGGCCGATCGGGGCGCCACCACCGTGGTCTACATGCCGCGCCGGACCCTGCCGGATCTCGTTCGCGAGCTGACCGAGGCGGGCGCCGACCTCGCCACGCCGGCGCTGGCGGTGTTCTCGGCCACCCGGCCCGATGAGGTGGTGGTGGCGGGCACGCTCGCCAGCCTTGTCGAAAAGGTGGCCGAAGCGGTGGAGGCCGGCGCCGAAGGTCCCTGC
>JAFIHR010000340.1 GCA_017849325.1 Xanthobacter autotrophicus
CACCACGAGAACCGATGCCGCGCTCAACGGGACGGGATGCGCCTGGGCGGCGCGGGCGAGTCCTTCCAACGGATGCCGTGGCGCGCGCCGCGCGCCGCGATCATATTCGAATGCCATGCGTTCCTCCTGGGGCCGGCTTCTCGGTCGACCCATCTATTGGAGCGATTGTCGCAGAGCTTCGTGTCGTATTCAGCATCTTTCTGCAGCATCAACCGTGTTAAATTTTGGGCTGCCAGCGCTCCATGGTGAAGCTTTGAGCATAAGCGCCTGATCTGCTGCGGGATTTATTGCGCTCTTGTTGCGGTGCGGTAGGATGGGGTGGTGTCGTGCGCAGGCGTTATCCCCAATCCGGAGCCGGCGGCGCACGCTCTCAGCCCCCGTGGGAAAAGGAAAAGTGCATCCTTTCCGGATGAAACGCCGCCGCCCCCTGTAATACGCGAAGATATTGAAGAATTACATATTTTCGCGGCGGCGATTCTCCGCTCCCCACCAGCGTGCGCGGCGCACGGCGCGACATTGCGCCCCGGCGGCGATGAGCGGTGGTCCCGGGCAGGCCCACGCACAGGCGCATCGGCTGGCCTCGCGGCCCCGATCGCACCGACAGGTCAAGCTGGAAACGTCAGCTTCGCGGCTGGCTCAGTGGGCGCGGGAGAGGCTGAAGTCCACCGCTTCCATCAGCGCGTCCTTGGCCTTGCTCGCCGGGAACAGGGCGAGGGCATCCTTGGCGATGGCGCCGTAGTGGCGGGCGCGCTCCACCGTGTCGACGATGGCGCGGTGCTTGGCGAGGAGGCCGATCGCCCGGTCGAGGTCGGTGGCGTCCGCCTCGCCCTTTTCCAGGCATTTCTGCCAGAAGGCGCGCTCGGCCTGATCGCCACGCCGGAAGGCGAGGATCACCGGCAGGGTGAGCTTGCCTTCCCGGAAGTCGTCGCCCACGTTCTTGCCGAGCTTGGCCTGGCTGCCGCCGTAGTCGAGGGCGTCGTCCACCAGCTGGAAGGCGATGCCGAGATTCATCCCGTAGGAGCGGCAGGCGCTCTGCTCCGCCTTCGGCCGCTGGCCCAGCACCGCGCCCACTTCGCAGGCGGCGGCGAAGAGTTCGGCGGTCTTGCCGCGGATGACGGCAAGATAATCGTCCTCGGTGGTCTCGGTGTTCTTGGCGGCGGAAAGCTGCATCACCTCGCCCTCGGCGATGACGCAGGCGGCGTTGGATAGGATGTCGAGGCAGGTGAGCGAACCCACCTCCACCATCATGCGGAACGCCTGGCCGAGCAGGAAGTCGCCCACCAGCACGCTGGCCTCGTTGCCCCACAGCTTGCGGGCGGCGAGCTTGCCGCGGCGCATGTCGCTCTCGTCCACCACGTCGTCGTGCAGCAGGGTCGCGGTGTGCATGAACTCCACCGAGGCGGCGAGCTTCACATGGCCGTCGCCCTCGTAGCCGGAGAGCGCGGCGCAGGCGAGGGTCAGCATGGGCCGCAGCCGCTTGCCGCCGGACGAGATGAGGTGGTTCGCCACTTCCGGGATCATGGCGACGTCGGACCCCGTGCGCGCCAGGATGGCGGCATTCACACGATCCATGTCCGCCTTCACGAGCCCCACCAGCGCTTCGATGGAGGGCTCGTTCGGCTCGAACGGAAGGACGACGGCCAAGACACGCTCCCGCTTGTCAATCTTGTTGCCGCACCATAGGGATGCTCAGGGCCTCCGTGCAAGCGCCGCGCTGCCGCAAGGCGAGAGGCGGCGGGCCGCGGCGCGGCATCCGCGCGCGGGCCGGTCGAGGAGCCGCCATGCGGGAAGTGCTCAGGAGCAATGATCTGGTGCTGATCAGCGCGGTGGAGGCGCTGCTCGATGCCGCCGGCATCGGCCATTTGGTCGCGGATGCCCATATCAGCGCGCTGGAAGGCTCCATCGGCATCCTGCCGCGCCGCCTGCTGGTGCCCGACGACGACGAGGCGCAGACCCGTCGCCTCCTGGTGGAGGCCGGGTTCGGCGACGTGATCGTCGGGCGCGACCCGTCATGAGCGCCGCCCATGGGCGATGACGGCGCGCTGACCACCGATACGATCCTCGATGGCCGCATCACCCTGCGTCAGCTGCGGTCCGGCCACCGGGTGGGGCATGATGCGGTGCTGCTCGCCGCGGCGGCGCCCGCGACCTGCCGGAAGGCGGTGGATCTCGGCGCGGGCGTGGGCGCGGCCGGCCTCGCCTTCCTCGCCCGGGCGGGCGAGGCGCATCTCGTGGCGGTGGAGCTGGCGCCGGAGCTGGCCGAGCTGGCGCGCGAGAATATCGCCCTCAACGCCATGCAGGCCCGCGCCCGGGTGGTAACCGGCGATGTCGCGCTGCTGGGGCGCCCCAAGGGGCCTCCGGAGCCGGAGGCGGACGGCGCCGACCTCGTGCTCATGAACCCGCCCTACAATGCCGTCAGCACCCACCAGACCTCGCCGGGCGCGCGCCGGGCGCTGGCCCACATGGCGGACGACGATCTGCTGGCTGTCTGGGTCACCGCCGCCTATCGCTGCCTGATGCCGGGCGGGCACCTGTGCCTGATCCACCGGCCGGGCGCGCTGGCGGCGATCCTCGCCGCGCTCGGCGGGCGGTTCGGCGCGGCCGAGATCATCCCCGTCCATCCCCGGCCCGATGCCCCGGCGGTGCGGCTGCTGGTGCGGGCGGTGAAGGGTCGGCGCACCGCGCCCGCGGTGCTGCCGGGCCTCGTTCTCGCCGATGCCGACGGCGTTCCCACCGCCGCCGCCGCGCGCCTCCTCCGGGCGGGGGAGGGGCTCTAGCCGGGTGCGGCGCGGGACCGCCGACCGCAGCCGCGATCCGCCTTGAGGCTGTCGCACTCGTGCGGCTAGGCTGAACCATGGCCAATGATCTGCTTTCGCCCGTGACGCGCGCCCTCGGCGGCATCCTTCCCAAGAGCTGGCGGCGCGACCTGCCGGTGGTTCCGGTGGTGCGCCTGTCGGGGCCCATCGGCATGACCATGCCCTTCACCCAGACCATGAGCCTCGCCTCGGTGGCGAAGAGCCTGGAGCGGGCGTTCGCGCTCAAGAGCGCGCCGGCGGTGGCGCTGCTCATCAATTCGCCGGGCGGCTCGCCGGTGCAGTCCCATCTCATCTTCCGGCGCATCCGCGCGCTGGCCGAGGCGACCGACAAGCATGTCTTCGCCTTCGTCGAGGATGCGGCGGCCTCGGGCGGCTACATGATCGCCTGCGCGGCGGACGAGATCTATGCCGATCCCTGCTCCATCGTCGGCTCCATCGGCGTGGTGACGGCGGGCTTCGGCTTCGACCGGGTGCTGGAGAGGATCGGCGTCGAGCGGCGCGTCTATACCGCCGGCGAGAAGAAGGTGACCCTCGACCCGTTCCGCCCCGAGCGGCCGGAGGATGTCGAGCGGCTCGACGCCTTGCTGAAGGAGCTGCACGTCATCTTCGCCGATCTGGTGCGTTCGCGCCGCTCGGCCACCCTGGCGGCCTCGGACGAGGTGCTGTTCTCCGGCGAGTTCTGGCTCGGCACCCAGGCGCTCGGCCTCGGCCTGGTGGACGGGCTCGGCGACGTCAAGGGCACGCTCAAGGCCCGCTATGGCGAGGACGTGCGCATGCCGCTCATCGCCGCTCCGGGCAGCTTCCTGCTGCGCCGGCCCGGCGGATTCGGCGCCGATCTCGCCCGCGGCGTGGTGGCGGCGGCGGAAGAGCGGGCGCTGTGGGCGCGCCTCGGGCTGTGACGGGCGCCGAGGCGCCCGCCCCCACGCCCCGTCCCGATCAGTCCCGGCCGAGGCCGAGGCGCGTCAGCTCCGCCTCGTAGGCGGCGAACTTCTCGGCCTGCTCCTCGCCCATCCGGTGCAGCAGCTCCCAGGTGTAGATGCCGGTGGCGTGCCCGTCGTCGAACAGCAGGCGCACGGCATAATTGCCCACCGGGTCCACCTTCACCACCTTGACGGCGCGCTTGCCGGGCACGGTGATCTTCTGGTCGGGCGAGTGGCCCTGCACCTCGGCGGAGGGGCTCTCCACCCTGAGGTATTCGGCGGTGAGCGCGTAGCTCTTGCCGTCGTCGAAACTCACATGGAACATCTGTCCCTGATCCGCCACGCGCAGCTCCGTCGGCCACGGCGCGGCATTGGCCGCCTCGCTCATCCTGTCCATCCCACCAATCGTTGTCCGGCTCGGGCCGGGCGATGAGCCGCGCGCGATCGTGTACGGCCCCGCCTACCCATTGATATGCTGCATACGATATAAGAAGTGCGTGCCGAAGTCCGCGCACTGCCGCAGGGCGGCGCGGACCAGCCCCAGATCGGCGAACGGCCGGCGCAGCGGGTGGCCTTGAGGGATGGAAGGGTGAGGAGCGTCACTGTGCAGCGTATGGTGAGACATCAGCCGGCAAGGGACCTGACCGGGCGATCCCATGTGGCGGCGAGCGCGGATGCGACGACCGGCAGCGGCGTGGCGTCCTCGGGCGCGGCGGGTCATCCCATGGTCGACACCTTCGGCCGGGCGGTGAGCTACCTGCGGGTCTCGGTGACCGACCGCTGCGACTTCCGCTGCGCCTACTGCATGTCCGAGCACATGACCTTCCTGCCGCGGCAGGAGCTGCTCACCCTCGAAGAGCTCGACCGCCTGTGCACCGCCTTCATCGAGCGCGGGGTGAAGAAGCTGCGCCTCACCGGCGGCGAGCCCCTGGTGCGGCGCGAC
>JAFIHR010000054.1 GCA_017849325.1 Xanthobacter autotrophicus
CATCTCCAGGAAGTAGAAGCTCTTGTCCTGGCCGGCGACGAACTCCACCGTGCCGGCGCTGTCGTAGCCCACGGCCTTGGCGAGGGCGACCGCCTGCTCGCCCATCTTCTTGCGGGTGGCCTCGTCCAGCAGCGGGGAGGGAGCTTCCTCCACCACCTTCTGGTTACGGCGCTGGATCGAGCATTCGCGCTCGCCGAGATAGAGCACGTTGCCGTGCTTGTCGCCCAGCACCTGGATCTCGATGTGCCGCGGGTCGACGATGAACTTCTCCACGAACACGCGGTCGTCGCCGAACGAGGACTTCGCCTCCGAGCGCGCGCGGTCGAAGCCGTCCTGCACCTCGTCGCGGGAATGGGCGATGCGCATGCCCTTGCCGCCGCCGCCGGCGGAGGCCTTGATCATCACCGGATAGCCGATCTCGTCGGCGATCTTGGCGGCTTCCTCGCCGGTGGCGATCTCGCCGAGATAGCCGGGCACGGTGGAGACCTTGGCCGCCGCCGCCGCCTTCTTCGATTCGATCTTGTCGCCCATGGCCTCGATGGCATGGGGATTGGGGCCGATGAAGACGATGCCGTGCTCGGCCAGCATCTGCGGGAAGGAGGCGCGCTCGGAGAGGAAGCCGTAGCCCGGATGCACCGCCTCGGCGCCGGTGAGCTTGCAGGCCTCCACGATCTTCTCGGCGATCAGATAGGACTGGGCGGCCTGGGCCGGGCCGATGTGCACCGCCTCGTCGGCCATCTCCACATGGAGGGCGTCCTTGTCGGCGTCGGAATAGACGGCCACCGTCTTGATGCCCATCTTGCGCGCCGTCTTGATGACGCGGCAGGCGATCTCACCGCGGTTGGCGATCAGGATCTTGGTGAACATGGGGTCGGTTCCTTGGCGCCGGCAGGCGCTCCGCATGGATGCTTCCGGGGTGCCACCCGGTGGAAGGCCGTGGGTGGCATCTTGATCGGCGATGGGGCGCAGGCGGCGCGGGGCGGGACCCCGCGCGCCGCGACGCTCACAGCGGCACGTTGTCGTGCTTGCGCGGGGGCTGCTCCAGCTTCTTGGTGCGCAGCATGGCCAGCGCCCGGGCGAGGCGGCGCCTCGTCGAGTGCGGCATGATCACCTCGTCGATGTAGCCGCGCTCCGCCGCCACGAAGGGCGAGAGGAACCGCTCCTCGTAATTCTTGGTCTGGGCGGCGATCTTCTCCGGGTCGCCCATGTCGGCGCGGAAGATGATCTCCACCGCGCCCTTGGCGCCCATCACCGCGATCTGCGCGGTCGGCCAGGCATAGTTCACGTCGGCGCCCACGTGCTTGGAGGCCATCACGTCATAGGCGCCGCCGAAGGCCTTGCGGGTGATCACGGTGACCAGCGGCACGGTGGCCTGGGAATAGGCGAACAGCAGCTTGGCGCCGTGCTTGATGAGGCCGCCGTATTCCTGCGCCGTGCCGGGCAGGAAGCCGGGCACGTCCACGAAGGTCACGATCGGGATCTCGAAGCAGTCGCAGAAGCGCACGAAGCGCGCCGCCTTGCGCGAGGCGTCGCTGTCGAGCACGCCCGCCAGCACCATGGGCTGGTTGGCGACGAAGCCCACCGTACGGCCCTCGATGCGGCCGAAGCCGGTGACGATGTTCTTGGCGTAGGCGGCCTGGATCTCGAAGAAGTCGCCCTCGTCCACGACCTTCAGGATCAGCTCCTTGATGTCGTAGGGCTTGTTCGGATTGTCCGGCACCAGGGTGTCGAGGCTGGCGTCCTCGCGGCCCGGCGCGTCGAAGGACGGCCACTCCGGCACGCCGTCGATGTTGTTGGCGGGCAGGAAGTCGATCAGGCGGCGGGTCTCCAGCAGCATCTCGACGTCGTTCTCGAACGAGCCGTCGGCCACCGAGGACTTGGAGGTGTGCACCTTGGCGCCGCCCAGCTCCTCGGAGGTGACGGTCTCGTTGGTCACCGTCTTCACCACGTCCGGGCCGGTGACGAACATGTAGGAGGTGTCGCGCACCATGAAGATGAAGTCGGTCATGGCGGGCGAGTAGACGTCGCCGCCGGCGCAGGGGCCCATGATGAGCGAGATCTGCGGGATCACGCCCGAGGCCAGAACGTTGCGCTTGAACACCTCGCCGTAGCCGCCGAGCGCCGCGACGCCTTCCTGGATGCGGGCGCCGCCGGCATCGAACAGGCCGATGATCGGCGCGCGCACCTTCACCGCCATGTCCTGGATCTTGGTGATCTTGCGGGCGTGCTCCTCGGAGAGCGAGCCGCCGAACACGGTGAAGTCCTTGGCGAAGACGAACACCTTGCGGCCGTTGATGGTGCCCCAGCCGGTGATCACGCCGTCGCCGGGCACCTTCTGGTCGGCCATGCCGAAGTCCACGCAGCGGTGCTGCACGAAGGTATCATATTCCTCAAAGGAGCCGCGGTCGAGGAGCAGCTCGATGCGCTCGCGGGCGGTGAGCTTGCCGCGCTTGTGCTGCGCCTCGATGCGCCGCTCGCCGCCGCCGAGATTGGCGACCTGCCGACGGCTTTCCAGTTCTTCGAGGATTTCCTTCATGCGACGCGCCCCTCTCCGGCTGCTGGTGAGCCCGGCTGTTGGTTGGACGGAGTGTAGCGGCGCTCAGGAGGGTGTGAAGGGCGGTAGAGCGGGTCTTGGTGCCCTGATTTCCGGAGCGCTTCCAACGGGCTCGCTAACAGGTGACGGCCCGTGTTTGAAAGTGTAAAATGTTAAAGTGGTTTTTTGTAAAAACTTCACAATAACAAAACGCGGGATTTTCCATGCGCCAGAAGGTCTATGCCGGGCACGCCGTGCGGCGGCTGCGCGAGAAGCTCGGGCTCAAGCAGAGCGAGCTGGCCTCCCGTCTCGGGGTCTCGCCTTCCTACATCAACCAGATCGAGGGCAACCAGCGCCCGCTCACCGCCTCGGTGCTCATCGCCATCTCGCGGACCTTCGCCGTTGATATCACCTCCTTCGGCTCGGAGGATCTCGACCGGCTGGTGGCGGACCTGCGCGAGGTGGCGGCCGACCCGTTCTTCGGCGATCTCGATCTCGGCCTGCAGGATGTCAAGGCCATCGCCAACCTCTCCCCCGCCTTCGCCCACGCCTTCCTGCGCATGCACGTGGCGCTCCGGCGCACCACCGAATGGCAGGCCTCCCTCGACGACATGCTCACCGCCGGCGTCGCCCCCGGTGCCGATGCGGCCAAGCTCATTCCCTACGAGGAGGTGCGGGACTTCTTCCATTATATCGACAATTACGTGGACGACCTCGACCGGGCGGCGGAGGCGGCGGCCTTCTCGCTCGGCATCCTAGATGGCGCCGATCCGGCCGAGGCCTGCGCCGGCCATCTCGCGCGGCGCCACCACGTGAGCGTGGAGGAGGCCCCCGCCGAGCCGGTGAACCTGCGCTCCAGCTTCGATCCGCGCACGAGGCGGCTCAGCCTGCCGCGCGCCCTGCCGGCCTCCACCCGCGCCTTCCGCCTCGCCGCCACCATCGCCCAGCTGGAACACGCGGATCTGGTGAGCCGCACGGTGGCCACGGGCAGCTTCCGCAGCCACATGGCCGCGGAGATCTGCCGGCTGGCGCTGCACAATTATTTCGCCGGGGCGTTGCTTCTGCCCTATCGCCGCTTCCTCGATCTCGCCCGCGCGGTGCGCCACGACCTCGACCGGCTGGTGCTGGAGACCGGCGCCAGCCTGGAGCAGGTGTGCCATCGCCTCTCCACCCTGCAGCGGCCGGGGGCGAAGGGCGTGCCCTTCTATTTCGCCAAGGTGGACCGGGCGGGCAACATCACCAAGCGCCACTCCGCGACGCGCTTCCAGTTCGCCCGCCACGGCGGGGCGTGCGCCGCCTGGAACGTGCACGAGGCCTTCGAGATGCACGGGCGCACCCTGGTGCAGCTCGGCGAGATGCCCGACGGCGTGCGCTACATCGGCGTCGCCCGCTCGGTGGCGGGGCCGGTGCTGCGCCATGGCCAGCCGGCGCGCGCGTTCGCCCTGGGGCTGGGCTGCGAGGTCTCGTTCGCCCACGAGATCGTCTATGCCGACGGGCTCGACCTCAAATCCGCGCCGGTGGCCCATCTCGGCGTGTCCTGCCGGATCTGCCCGCGCCCGGATTGCGACCTGCGCGCCTTCCCGCCGCTGGACCGCGAGATCCGCATCGACGAGAACGTTCGCGATGTGGTCCCTTTCACAATCGCTTGACGCAATTGTGCCAATGTCCCGCTCACGAAACGCCATGGACGGGTGCACTAAGTTGGGGGCCGGCTCGGGTGGGGCCGGATGGGAGCAGACCAGATGAGGGTTTTGAGAACTGCCGGCCTCGCGGCGGGGCTGGCCATGGTGAGTCTCAATGCGGCCTATGCCGCGCCGGGATTCGCCACCGCCAATGTGAACCTGCGGACAGGTCCCGATACAGAGTTTCCCAGCGTCGGCGTGATTCCCGAAGGCAGCCCCCTGGAGATCGAGGGCTGCCTCGACGACCAGTCGTGGTGCGACGTGGACTGGTCCGGCAACCGCGGCTGGGTCTACAGCGAATATCTCGGCTTCGTCACGCAGAGCGTGAATGACGGCCAGCCGTCCCTCGTGCCCGATTATGCGCTGGCGGCCATCGGCATCCCGGTGGTGGCGTTCGCGGCGAGCCAGTATTGGAACAACTATTACGTCGGCCGGCCGTGGTATGCCGATCGCGCCCGCTGGTATGCCTACGCGCCGCGCCCGCGCCCGGGCTGGCGCCCGCCGCCGCCCGGCCCGATCACGCCCGGCTGGTGGCGGACGGGCTATGTGCCGCCTCCCGGCATGCATCCGCCGCCGCCCCGCCCGCCCTATTATCCCGGTGGTCCCGGCTATCCGGGTGGCCCCGGTCATCCGGGCGGCCCCGGTTATCCCGGTGGGCCCGGCGGTCCGGGCTATCCTGGCGGACCCGGTGGTCCGGGTGGTCCCGGCGGTCCGGGTCACCCGGGTGGACCCGGCGGCCCCG
>JAFIHR010000341.1 GCA_017849325.1 Xanthobacter autotrophicus
ATCGAATTCTACCTGGTGGAGCCCAACACCGATCCCGACTATCCCCTGAAGCCGCCGGTGGGCCGCTCGGGCCGGCCGGAGATCGGCCGCCAGTCCTATTCCATCCAGGCGGTGAACGAGTTCGACGCCTTGTTCGAGGACATCTACGACTTCTCCGAGGCCCAGGGCCTGGAGATCGACACCCTGATCCATGAGGACGGGGCGGCGCAGATGGAGATCAACCTGCGCCACGGCGACCCGCTGGAGCTCGCCGACCAGGTGTTCCTGTTCAAGCGCACCATCCGCGAGGCGGCGCTCGCCCACAACATCTACGCCACCTTCATGGCCAAGCCCATCGCCAACGAGCCGGGCAGCGCCATGCACATCCACCAGTCCATCATCTCCAAGGAGACCGGCGCCAACATCTTCTCCGACAAGGAGGGGCACCCGACGCCGGAATTCTTCGCCTTCATCGCCGGCCTGCAGAAATACCTGCCGGCGGTGATGTGCATCCTGGCGCCCTATGTGAATTCCTACCGGCGCCTCAGCCGGGAATCCATGGCGCCCATCAACGTGCAGTGGGGCTATGACAACCGCACCGCGGGCCTGCGCGTGCCGCCGGCCCCGCCCGAGGCGCGGCGGGTGGAGAACCGGGTGCCGTCGTCCGACGCCAACCCCTATCTCGTCATCGCCGCGTCCCTCGCCTGCGGCTATCTCGGCATGACCCAGGGCCTGCGCGCCACCGATCCGCTGGAGGGCGACGCGAAGAACCTCGATTTCGAGCTGCCCCGCGGCCTGCTGGAGGCGGTCGCCGCCTTCGAGGAATGCGACGAGCTGGGCGAGGTGCTGGGCAAGCGCTTCGTCTCCACCTATGCCGCGGTGAAGCAGGCCGAGTTCGAGACCTTCATGCGGGTCATCTCGCCCTGGGAGCGGGAATATCTCCTGCTCAACGTCTGAGGGCCGGGCGCCGGGCGCGGCCGGCCGGCGTCGCTGTCCGCCCGGCCGGGCGGCATGCGTTCTTCAATCGAGAGCCGGATTGCCCGCGTGGCCTCGCGCGCGGCGGGCGGAACCGGCTCCGGGGACCGGGCATCCGGCCGGTCCCTTCGCGCCGAGAGGAGGTTGAACCTTCGCCATGCCCGCAGTCCCATCCCCTGCCGCCCCGCCCGACCATCCTTCGTCCTGGTATGCGGCGACGGCTCATTCCCTGCCGGCCTTCCCGCCCTTTGAGGGCGAGACGCGGGCCGACGTCTGCGTCATCGGCGGCGGCTACACCGGCCTGTCCGCCGCCCTGCACCTCGCCGAGGCCGGGCTCGACGTGGTGCTGCTGGAGCAGGCGCGGGTGGGCTGGGGCGCCTCGGGCCGCAACGGCGGGCAGATCCATTCCGGCCAGCGCCGCGACCAGGATTTCCTGGAAAAGGCCGTCGGCCGCGAGGATGCCCGCAAGCTCTGGGACCTGGCGGAGGAGGCCAAGGCGCTGGTGCGCGACCTCATCGCCCGCCACGCCATCGACTGCGACCTGAAGCGCGGCCTGATCCTCGCCGATCACAAGCCCCATTACGTGCCGCAGAGCCATGCCTACGCCCGCCACCTCGACGAAGCCTACGGCTACGCGGCGCTCGAGCTTCTCTCGCGCGAGGAGATCCGCGCCCTGGTGGGGTCGCAGGCCTATTACGGCGGGGTGATGGACCGCGACGCCGGCCATCTCCACCCGCTCAATTTCGCGCTCGGCCTCGCCGCGGCGGCCGCGCGGGCGGGGGCGCGGCTGCACGACGGCGCGCGGGTGCGTTCGGTGGACGACGGGGCGGCGCAGGCGCGCGTCACCACCGAGGGCGGCGGCGTGGTGAACGCGGGCTTCGTCCTCGAATGCGGCAACGGCCTCATGGACGGGCTCGACGGCCGGGTGGACACCCACGTCATGTCGATCTGCAACTATATCGCCGCCACCGCACCGCTCGGCGCGCGGGCGCAGGAGGTCATCGCCAATGACGCGGCGGTGGCCGACAGCCGCTTCGTGGTGAACTATTTCCGCCTCTCCTCGGACGGGCGGCTGCTGTTCGGCGGCGGGGAAAGCTACCGGCGTACCCTGCGCGAGGACGTTCCGGCCTTCGTGCGGCCCTACATGCTGCGGATCTTCCCCCAGCTCGCCGACGTGCCCATCGACTACGGCTGGGGCGGGGTGCTGGGCCTCACCCTGACGCGCCTGCCCTTCGTGCGGCGGCTGTCGTCGCGCGTCCTGGTGTCGGCCGGCTATTGCGGGCAGGGGGTGGCGCTCGCGCCTTTGTTCGGCAAGATCCTCGCCGAGGCGGTGACCGGGCAGATGGGGCGCCTCGACGTGCTCGCCCGCCTGCCCGTTCCGGCGTTTCCCGGCGGCACGCTGCTGCGCTACCCGCTGTTCGTCGCGGGGCTGAGCTACTACGCCCTGCGCGACCGGCTCTAGCGGCCCCGCCTCCCGCGCCGCATGACGGCGCGGCGTCTCCCGATGGTCAGCGGCCCACGAGGGCCGGCGGGCGGGGCAGGTCGCCGAAGCCCCGGGTGGGCGGAAGCGTGTGCTCGGGCGGCGCCTCCGGGGGCGGCAGCGCGATGACGGCCGGCGGGCGCGGCGAGGCCGGAGCACGCGGCGGCTCGCGGGCGGTCGTCGCGCCTTCGCGGGGCGCCGCAGTCGTGCCCTCGCGGGACGGTGCCTCGCGCGGCCGCGTCGCCTGATCGGCCGGCGGCGGAGCGCGGCGGACCGGCGGAGCTGGTTCTGCCCGCGGCACCGGCGGCAGGGTGCGCCGCGCCGGTGGGGTGGTGGTCGAGGTGCCCGATGCCGAAGGCGTTCCCTCGCTTCCGGTGCCCACGCCAGCGTCTTCGCTGGGGACGCCGGAGGTGGTCGGCGCCGGACTCTGGGTCGGCGCGGGCGCCGTTGCCTGCGCCGGCGGGGAGGGAGCGGCGTCCGCGGCCGGAGGGGCCGGCGGGGCGGCGCCTTGTGGCGTCGCTGCCGGGGCTGCGGCGGGGCGCGCGCCGCCCGGAGGCTGGGCCGGGGCGGGTGGTGCCGCGTCCTGCGCCGCGGGCGCGACGACAGAAGCGGCGGGAGCGGTGATCGGCGGCTGCGGCGTGGGCGGCTGCGGCACCCTCTCGGCCCTCGCCGGCTCCGCGCGGGGCTGGGCGGGAGCGGGGGGCACGGGTGCCGGCGTTGCCGCGGGAGCGGACACCTTCGGCGCGGGCACCACCGGCGGCATCGTGTCCGGGCCCGCGCTGGCAGGAACGGGCGCAGCCGGCGCCGCGGACGAGGGAGGCGCCGGCATCGCCGGCAGGCCGCGTGCCGCGGCGGCGGCATTGTGCTCGGCCTCCAGGCGCCGGGTCTCGCGCTCCACCGCACGCGCGGCGAGAACGCCGGTCAGCGCCGTGGCGCTCACCCGCCTCTCGGGATCACTGACGCCGCCGCGCCAGGCCAGGATGCCGCCGGGCGCGCCACCCGGCCCGTCGGGGCCGGTCAGCTCCACGCTGGCGTCGAAGGCGAGGCGCGCGAGGTCGAAGCGTCCGTCGAGGCCGACGCGCACGTCATCGGCCTGG
>JAFIHR010000055.1 GCA_017849325.1 Xanthobacter autotrophicus
GAGCCGCCGGACACGCCGATGCCGCCGATCACCACCCCGTTCTCGAGGAGCGGCAGGCCGCCGGCGAACAGCACCACCCCCGGCCGCAGGGCGATGCCCTGGTGCAAGGCGGGGTTGCCCGAGAGGTCCGCACCCAGCGCGTGGCTGGATGCGCCGAAGACGGCTGCGGTGTAGGCCTTGTCCTGGGCGATGGTGATCGAGGCCTTGAAGGCCCCGTCGCCGCGCAGCAGCGCCACCAGGTCGCCGCTCGCGTCCACCACCGCCGCCACCACCGCCTTGCCGGCGGCGCGCCCGTGCGCCACCGCCGCCGCCACCGCGGCGTGGCCGGCCTCAGCCGTCACCGAACGCCGCGAGAGGGAGATGTCCATCCCGGCCGGCTCCTCAGGTCACGACCGAGAGGAAGGCTTCATTGAGCTTGCGCTCATAGTAGAAGATGCCCTTGCCCACCTCGTTCTCGTCCCAGGTGCGGGTCGGATTGTCGGGATAGTAGGTATAGCCGCCCGCGAAGACCTCGTTCCGGTTGCCGGACGGATCGAAGAAATAGATCGTCTGGCCGCGGGTGATGCCGTGGCGGGTCGGGCCGATGTCGATGGAGATGTCGTAGTGGGTGATGATGTCGGCCGCGTTGCCCACCGCCTGCCAGTTCTCCAGCTCGAAGGAGACGTGGTGCAGCTTGCCGGGCTCGGGATGCTTCACGAAGGCGATGTCGTGGGCCTTCATGCCGCAGGTGAGCCAGATGGCGAGCAGGCCGTCGGGCATGTCCACGCGCTCGGTGAGGCGGAAGTCGAGCACGTTGACGAAGAAGTCGAGCACCTTCTCGATGTTCGGCCCGTAGAACAGGGCATGGTCGAAGCGGCGCGCGGCCATGCCGTGCGGCTCCACCGACCAAACATGGGGATTGTGCACGTAGGGCCGGGGATCGGACTCGTCCGCATGGGCGAACAGCTCGATGCGGTGGCCCGAGGGGATGGTGAAACCGATGCGCCGGCCGATGCCGGGCTGCTCGCCCGCCGGCACGTGCTCGACCGCGAGGCCGAAATCGGTGATGCGCTTCTCGAACTTGTCGAGATCGGCATCCTCCAGCACCTTGAACGCCATCAGATCGACGCCGGCGTGGTCCGCCCGGCGCAGCACGATGGAGTGGTGGTCGAACTCGTCGGCCGACTTCAGATAGACGCGGCCATCCGGGCCTTCCGCCACCTGATGCAGGCCGATGCGCTTGGTGTAGTAATCGATGGACTCGGGCATATCCAGAACACGAAGCTGGACGAAGCCGGGCCGCAGAACTCCTGTCAGCGCCATTTTACTCTCCTCCTGATTCACTTTTCTTGCAGTGCTGTTTCTTGTCCTTGACGCCGACGGCCGGTTCCAGCCGCAGCGAGAGGGCGGACAGGGGATAGATGCAGCAGGCGAGCGTGAGCCCCGCTGCTTCCTCCTCCTCCGACACATGGGCCCGGCTCATCTTGTCGGACCGGTAATCGCCCGCCGTGACGCGCACCCGGCAGACCCCGCAGCCGCCGCGGCGGCATCCCACCGGCAACCGCACCGGAAGGTTCTTCAGCTGGCCGAAGCCCTGCGCGCGCTCCAGCGAGACGAGCACCCGCTCTCCGGCATGGCCCGAGGCCTCGCCGCTTCCTTCCACCTGGATGGGAAAGCGCTCGACCGTCATGTCACAGCCTCCGGAACACGGGGCTTTTGGGCTTCTCGGCGCAGTCCTTCGCGGTGAAGAAGCGTTCGGTGAAGATGTGCTTCTCGAACAGACGGCCCTGCATGAGCGTGGCGATGCAGGCCTCGATCATGGGCGGCGGGCCGCAGAGGTAGGCGGTCGCCCCCTCGAACACGCCGCCGAAGAGGCCCTTGGCCACGTCGTGGACGAAGCCGCGCGCGCCGGCCCAGTCGCTGTCCTCGGGCTCGCTCGAAAGCGCCGGAACGTAGCGGAAATTGGGATGCCGGGCGGCCAGCGCCTCGAATTCCTCATGGCCATAGAGATCGGCCTTCGTGCGCACCCCGTGGATCAGCGTGATCGGCTCGCCATAGCCCTCGGCCAGCAGGTCGAGGACCATGGAGCGCGGGCTCGAAACGCCGGTGCCGCCGGCCAGGAACAGCAGCGGTCCGCCGCGCGACTTGCGCACCAGGAAGCGGCCCTGCGGCCCGGCGAAGGACAGCGTGTCGCCGACCTTCAGCGTGTCATGGATATAGCCGGTGCCTGCGCCGCCGGGCACCCGGCGGATCTGCAGCTCCACATGGGCGGCGTCGGAGGGCGGATTGGCGATGGAGAAGGCGCGCGAGCCGTCGACACCCGGCAGGAACAGGTTGATGTATTGCCCGGCCTGAAAGTCGATCGGCCCGTCGTCCAGCGCCAGGCGAACGCCCTTCACGTCGTGGGTCAGATCATCGACCGCGACGACCTTGCCGACATAGTCCCGCACCGGAATCTTTCGGGCGTCGGGATCCTCCTCCACATCCGCCTCGATGGTGACGTCGCTCTTCAGCGTCGCCGTGCAGGCGAGCACCACGCCTTCCTCGCGCTCGAAATCCATCAGCGCGAAGGGCGAGGCCTCGCCGAAATCGAACTCGCCGTCCAGCACCTGCGTCTTGCAGGTGCCGCACAGGCCGTGGCCGCAGGCGTGGGGGAGATAGACACCGGCGCGAAGGCACGCATCGAGAATCGTCTGGCCTTCGGCGACGTCAATCGCTTCGTCCAAGGGCTCGATCGTCAGCTTATGCACGGTCATCCTACTCCCTCACGCCTTTTTATTTTTCGTTTTGCTTCGCCTTTGCGGCGTCGTCAGCTCGCCGAGCCCTTGTAACCTTCGAAGCCGGGCGTCCAGAAGCGGACCAGCGACTTGTGGTGCAGGCCGTTGTCTTCCAGCGACTTGCTGAAATCCGGCGTCTTCTTCTCGCCGTCGATCATCCAGACCACCTTCGACCAGTCCACGTGCGCGGCGTCGGGATGGGCGGAATAGTGGGGCTTGATCACCTCCTCGACGAAGGCGCCGAACGGCATGGCGGGCGGCAGCGGAAACGCGATCGCCGAGCAGAACGAAAGATGCTGCTCCCAATGCACATAGACGACCCGATTGCCGTGAAAGTTCTTCTCGGCGTCGCGGAACTCGATATGCGTTTCGTAATCAGGGGTAATGGCGGTGACGGACACGTGATTTCTCCCGGTTTCGGGCACGGCCGCGCGGGCCGTGCCGTGTTCTCAGTGGGTGACGGAGATCAGACCGCAGTCTTCAGCTTGTCGGCCTGCCACTCGTTCCACAGCTTCTCGTCGGGAGATCCCACGTAGTCCATGTTGTCCGCCCCGTTGGCGAGGCGGTAGTAATTGAGCACGTCCGGAATGGTCGCCCCGCCGCAGTTCCCCTGGAAGATCTGGTGAACCGGAAGCCACGACTGCACGAACTTCTCGGGCTCCGCATCGAAGATGTCTTTGCAGCCGTCGGAGCAGAAGTGATAGGTCTCGCCCTTGTACTGGCTGGACCGGAAGCAGATGGTGGTCGGATCGCCCGGCTCCGTGTAGCCCATGGGGATCTGACAGCACTGGCAGAGCTGCGGCAGCGCCATGTTGTAGAAGCGCTTGCCTTCCTTCGCCATCTGGTTCCACATCTCCCAGCGCGGGCGATAGTATTTGTCGAACGTGTTCGGATACTTCTCCGACAGCCAGTCCATGTGCTTGGCATCCGGCGCCCAGGTGTGGAACGCGGCCGCATGGGTGTACTGGTAGAAGATCGCCCAGTTCTGATGCGAGATATGCTCCGCCTCCGCCGTGGCGATGTCCGCATATTTCGGCGGGCGCAGGCCGTAGCGGGCAAGATCCTGGAACAGCGCGCCACCCGCCTCGGTGTAATAGATCTGCCAGGCTTCCTTCCAGGACATCACCGGCTTCGGCAGCATATAGTCCATCATCATGGCCACGAGGCCAAGCACCCGATGGCCGCGCCAGAACCACTTGTCGACCCACTTCTGGACGATCGGCAGGTTGTCGGGGTGCTGCTCCAGCAGGAACTTGATGACCTCGATGCCGAGGGTCATGTGCCGGCTCTCATCGGACTGGGCGGAGAAGCCGAAGGTCACGGTGGACATGTCGCCGTTATAAGCGGCGCCCGACATGAACGGCACGAACAGGAGGTTCGTCAGCACGTATTCGAAGGCGAAGCCGATGGCGATCATGAATTCGAACGGGCCGGCCGAGCGGGCGTCGTCGAAGAAGCTCTTCGGCACGGAGAGATACCACACGCGGTCGTGCATGTGGGGAAACTCGCCGATGCCATCGAAATACTTGTTGTAGTGGCTGATGGTGTGGATCTGCGTCTGGATATGCCGCAGTTCGTCCAGCGACTGCATCTGCGCCGCCACGCGGGGGCCAACGCCGCGCAGGTGGCGGCCGGCGAAGGCGAAGCCGCGGTGCGCCTGATATTCCTCGGGCGAGATGCCGGTCAGGAACAGCTTGAGGACATTGGCGTAACGGCCGTCGGTGATGCCGGTCTGGCCGTTGTTCTGGGCGAAGGCGTCGATCACCGCGTAGAGCTTGCGCTCCTTCTCCGCCTGGAACTTCCAGTAGCTGTCCATGGTCAGGCGGAAGGGATCTTCCCAGGCCGACCAGTCCTTGATCTTGATGCCTTCGAAGGAATCGTAGGGAAACACCTTGTCCATCGGCTGATAGGTGGTTTCCCAGTCGAGCCCACGTGTCATGTGCGCATAGCGCTGCTTGAGACCGAGCTTCTTGACGCTCATCATGTCCTCCCGAAGATTATTGCGCAACCTGCGATGGCGCTTCAGGCGCACCAAAGGCCACGTTTACAGTCGCTATTCCGAGCCTGTGCCGCGCACCGAAGCGCGCAGCCGCGCTCCTAATGCTTCCAGCTCACAGAAAAACGATCGTCGTCCTCGTCAAGATTACCTGCCATGGAAATCAGGATGAGGTGGATCTCCTGCGGATCCCACGGCCGGCCGAGGCGTTCCTCCACCGAGGCGCGCTTGATCACGATCTCGCCCTCGCGGTCGAGCTTCACCGCGCCGGGCATGTTGAGAACCTGGACGCCCGGGTTATCCGCAAGAATAGCGTCGATGACCGGCCGGGCATCATCGTTGTGATAGAAGGTCAGGGAAGCAAGCTGAGACATGGGCTGAAGTCCTCTCAGAGCGTGAGACCGAGGGCGCGGGCGCGGGCGACGGTGGCTTCGCCGGCCGCCTCGGCCGCCGCGCCGTTGTCGGTGAGGAAGGCCGCCGCGAGCGGCCGGGCCGCCTCCACCGCCGCGCCGATCCAGGTCGCCGCCCATTGCGAGATGAGCGCACGGTTCTCCTCGCTCTCCGCCGCCACCGTCCTGATGACCGCATCGCTCCAGCGGCTCTCGTCAGCCCGCCAGTCGGTCATGAATACGGTAAGCATCGCGATGGTCAGCTGGGCGTCTTTCCAGCCCGCGTCGCCCATCTTGTAGATGAGGTCGAAGACGACGCCGTTGATGGCCAGGGTCTGGATCACGAAGAGCTGGAACCAGTCGCGCTCCACCAGGCTGTCCTCGATGAGCTTGCGCACGCCCTGCCACGCCGGGTCGTTGACCCACACCTCCTTGGCCATGTCGAGGCTGACACCGGTCTGGCCATCGAGCAGGAGGCCGATGCGGCTGACGATCTGCGCCATGCCGAGGTGGTCGCCGGACGAGAAGATGGCCGGCGCCGTCACCGCGGTGCCGTAGCCGCGCTGGGTGATCTCGGTCATGTTCATGTTGGCGCCCCAGTGCAGGTGGCGCAGGGGAAGCAGAAAGGTCTCGACCTGCTTGCGGGCGTCGGCCGACATCTTCTCGGCGAGGCCCCGCTCTTCGGCAAAAGTGAAGCTGCGCTCCACCGCCTGGTTCATCGTGGCCCGGGAAATATTGTACGTGGCGTAATAATACTGCCGCGGGTCGAGCGGCTTGTACCAGTCCTCCATCACCACGCGGGTCTTGCGCGGATCATAGGTCCAGTATTCCGGCTCGTAGAGCGGCTTGTAGTGGAAGTTCGTGGTCGCCTGGACGTCGAGCGTGGCTTCCTGGTAGCGCGTCGCCGACTTGCCCTCGCCGATTCGCCGCGCCACGTGGCCGAAGGTCTGGCGCTTCGGCTCCATGTCGAGCGTCTTGATCTGAATTGTCATACTTCTCCTCCCGAAGGGCAATCGTCTTGATTTTTGCTTGTGCTTGACTTGCGTCCGGCGTCAGACCTCGCCGCCATCGGGCGCGCGCGCCGCCACGCGCCGCAGCAGCCCGGGCTGGTGCTGGCGCCAGGCCTGGCGCTCCAGCGCGTCGGCAACGTCCGGCTCGGGCGGCAGGATCACGGCTTTCTGCCGCTCGCAGAAATCCTCGAATGCGCGGAAAGGCAGGATGAGCTCGACCGTCAGATCGCGGTCGTTCAGCGAGAATTCGAATTCGACATAAGTGTCGAGCCGCGAGCCGGTGACGCGGACATAGGCCTGCATCGGTGCGCTCGGGCGCGCTTCTGGCAGCGGTGCGGCCAGCGGCTCCTGGTCCATGCCGAATTCCTCCCAATGACCCGCCAGTTTTCTGGCGTCGCCTTTTCGGTGGGGAGTTGTCCGGCTCGCGCCAGCCTCCCCTTCGCAGCCTTTCTATGGGAACCAAAATCGTCCGTCAAATAAAATATCGATATTTTATTCTGTATCGATTTTACGGACTTTATCGAGAGACGGAACGTCCGGCGCGTGGTTGGTTGCGTATCCACACGGCGGCGTTTTTCCGATAGGACAGAGAGACCGGGGCGTCGGGCGGTGACGAGGAATCGATGGACACGGCGGGTGGACGATCGGACGAGGAGACGGAGGTTCCGCGCAAGTCGGGCAAGACATTGGTTGAGGGCGCCTACGAAACGCTGCGTCAGGAAATCCTCGACGGCACCTTCGAGCCCGGCACCAAACTCCGCACGGAAGAATTGCGCGCCCGCTACAACATCAGCGGCTCCACCATGCGCGAGGCCTTGACGCGCCTGCTCGGCGAAGCGCTGGTGACCACCGAGGGCCAGCGCGGCTTCCGCGTGGCGCCCGCCTCCCTGGAGGATTTCGAGGACCTCACCAGGGTGCGCGTGCTGGTGGAGACGGAGGCGCTGCGCCAGGCCATCGCCCACGGCGACGAGGCCTGGGAAAGCCGAATCGTCGCCAGCTTCTACCGCCTCTCGAAGGTCGAGGAGCGCCTCGCGCAGAACCAGAAGAGCGCCATCAGCGACTATGAGGAGCGCAACCGGGATTTTCACAATGCGCTGATCGCCGCCTGCCCCTCGCGCTGGCTGCACTACATCGCCGGCATCCTGTTCCAGCAGTCCGAGCGCTATCGCCGCCTCGCGCTGTCGCGGCGCACCATCGCGCGCGACCTGCACGCCGAGCACAAGGCGATCTTCGACGCCGCCATCGCCCGCGACGCCGACCTCGCCTGCAAATATGCGGCGGAGCATATCGAGCGCACGCTGACCGCCCTGCAGTTCGCGCTGGAGCCGGACGGCACCAAGAAGGACCGGCAGGCCGGCAAGCGCGCGAAGGAAAAGGAATTCACGCCCAAGGAAGAGGCGTAGGCGCAGCGACGTCGAGGCGCGCCGCGGTGCTGCGCCCGCCACTGTGACCACGCCCGATGGCCGGACAGTGCCCCGGGCTGGCGCGCCGGCGGAGCAGGTCCGACGCAAGGCTTCGGCATGATCGGCGAAAGCTCGGAACTCGAAGCGCGAAGCCGCCCTCAGGCGCCCGCCGGCACTGGCGCGACCAGCGCCTCACCAGGCGCCCCACCCGGCACGAGGCCGACCTCGGCGATGGTCTCGTAGGAGCGCAGCCGCAGGGCGTGGTCGAACACGTCGGACACGATCATCAGCTCGTCCACCTGCGTCGCGGCGACGAAGTCCGCAAGGCCCGCGCGCACCGTCTCGCGCCCGCCGATCACCGAGCACGCCAGCTTCCAGCGCACCTGCTCCTTCTCCCGCGCCGTCCAATAGGTCTCGATGTCGTCGATGGGCGGCCGGCTGAGGGCCCGCGCGCCGCGCAGCAGGTCGGTGGCCGCCATCTGCTGGGTGGTGGCGAGGCGGATGGCCTCCGCGTCGCTCTCCGCGGCGATCACGTTGAGGCCGGCCATGGCGTAGGGCCGATCGAGCTGCGCCGACGGCTTGAAGCGCGTGCGGTAGATCTGCAGCGCATCCATCAGCTGGTCGGGCGCGAAATGCGATGCGAAGGCGTAGGGCAGGCCGAACTCGGCCGCCAGATGCGCCCCGAAGGTGCTGGAGCCGAGGATCCAGATGGGCACGCCCGTGCCCGCGGCCGGCACGGCCTCGAGGGTCTGCTCCGGCGCCAGGGGCCGGAAATAGCTCTGCAGCTCCAGCACATCGCGCGGGAAATGGTCGGCATCGGCATAGGAGCGGCGCAGGGCGCGCAGGGTGGTCTGGTCGGTGCCCGGCGCCCGGCCGAGGCCGAGATCGATGCGGCCCGGAAACAGCTGCGCCAGGGTGCCGAACTGCTCGGCGATGATCATGGGGGCATGGTTGGGCAGCATGATGCCGCCCGCGCCGAC
>JAFIHR010000056.1 GCA_017849325.1 Xanthobacter autotrophicus
CTCGCGGCGGCCGAAGTGCTGGCGGCCGGCGGGGCGCGCATCGCGGTCTATGACGCCATGCCCTCCCCCGCGCGCAAATTCCTGATGGCCGGGCGCGGCGGGCTCAATCTCACCCATTCGGAGCCCTTCACGACCTTCCTCACCCGCTACGGCGCCGCGGCGAACGCGCTTCGGCCGGCCCTGGAGGCGTTTCCGCCCGATGCCCTGCGCACCTGGGCGGCGGGCCTCGGCGAGGAGACCTTCGTCGGCAGCAGCGGCCGGGTGTTTCCCAGGAGCTTCAAGGCCTCGCCGCTGCTGCGCGCCTGGCTGCGCCGCCTCGACTCCGCCGGCGTGAGGGTCCACCTGCGCCACGCCTGGACCGGCTGGAGCGCCGACTGCAGCCTCGCCTTCGGCACGCCGGAGGGGCCGCTCAGGGTTCATGCAGACGCCACGATCCTCGCCCTGGGCGGCGCCTCCTGGCCCCGGCTCGGCTCAACCGGCGGCTGGGCCGCCATGCTGAAGGAAAAGGGCGTCGCGGTGCACGATTTCGCTCCCTCGAACATGGGGGTGCGCCTCGCCTGGTCCGAACCGTTCCGCGCCCGTTTCGCCGGCACCCCGCTGAAGCGCATCGCCCTCACCTTCCATGGCCGGCGCGTGGCGGGCGAGGCGATGGTGACGCAGGACGGGCTGGAAGGTGGCTCCGTCTACGCTTTGTCCGCCGCGCTGCGTGACGCGCTCGCCGCCGGGCCGGCCGCAACCCTCCTCGTGGACCTGCGCCCGGACCTCGCGGAGGAGGCCCTCGCCACCCGCCTTGCAGCGGCGCCGCAATCGCTCTCCCTCGCCAATCTGCTGCGCCGGGCGGCCGGGCTTCCGCCCGTGGCCGCCGGGCTGCTGCGGGAAGCCGCGACACCCCTGCCCCGCACCCCGGCCGCCCTCGCCGCGCGCATCAAGGCCGCCCCGCTCACCGTGACCGGAACCCAGGGCCTCGCCCGCGCCATCTCCAGCGCCGGCGGGCTCGCCTTTTCGGAAATCGATGCCGACTTCGCGGTGAAGCGCCTGCCCGGCGTCTTCGCCTGCGGTGAGATGCTGGATTTCGAGGCGCCCACCGGCGGCTACCTGCTGCAGGCGGCCTTCGCCACCGGACGGGCGGCAGGCCACGGGGCGCTGCGCGCGCTCGGGCGCGGCACCGCTCAGCCGGAGAAGCCGCCCGCGTCCAGATAGGCCTGCTCGTCGGCCCGCATGGCGCGTCCCAGGATGGGGTTGCGATGGGGGAAGCGGCCGAAGCGCTCGATCACATCCAGATGGACCTTCGCATAGCGCAGGCTTTCCGGCTCGCCCAGGGCTTCGAAAAGCGCGACGCACCGCCGCTGCGCCCCGGCATCCTCCTGATGCATGAAAGGCAGATAGAAGAAATCCTGCAGGCCTGCCGTTGCCTCCGCCCGGTCGAAGCCGCGCGCGAGGGCCGCCTCGGCCACGCACAGCGCCCTGGCATCGGTGGCGAAGGCGCGGGGCGTGCCGCGGTGGATGTTGCGCGGCGCCTGATCGAGCAGGATGACGAGGGCCAGCGCGCCTTCCGGGCTCTCCTGCCAGCCATCGAGCCTGCCCGCAGCCGCCGCCTCATAGGCCGGCCCCAGCGCCGCGCGGACCTCGGCATCGAAGGCCGCGCCGCCGCCGAACCACTTCTCCCGTCCCGCGGCCCGCCAGAAGGCGAGCACCGCCCCGGGCGAGGCTTCGATCTCCTGCCGCGCCGCCATGGCCGCCTCAGCGCGCGCGGCCGGCCGACGGCGCGAGGCCGGGCGGCGCGAGGGGATTGTCGGTCAGGGCGGCGCGGTCCGGCGCATCCACCTCCGGCACGCCGAGAAAGGCGTTGAACAGGCGGCCGATCACCTTGGGATCGAGATCGCGCACGATCATCACGAGGCGGGTCCGGTGGTCGTCGTCCGGCCATTCGGGCAGCCGCACGGGCGGGTGCATCACGTGCTGCACGCCGTGCAGCACCACCGGCGCGGACGGATCCTCCGCCAGCTTCCCGATGCCCTTGAGGCGCAGGAGGCTGGCACCGTGGGTGGCACGCAGCAGCTCCAGGAACAGATCGAGCGTGGTGGCGGGGATCGCCGCATCGGTCGCGAGGGTGAAGGCGCGGATGCGCTCGTCGTGCCGGCTGGCGTCGTGAGCGTGCGCCGGCGCGGGGGAGGTGGCGCCCGCCTCCGCCGCGGCCGCCACCTTTTCCTCGGCCAGCCAGCGGGCCACATCGGGGCTCTTGCCGCTCGGATCATAAAGACCCGCGTTGAGCAGCGCGGCGGCATCCGCCTCGCCGCGGGCGGCATCGAGGATGCGGGCAGCCGGCGCGAGGCGTCCGAGGCGCGCCGTGAGGTGCGCCACCGCCGCCGCGCCCGCATCGCCGGGCAGCAGGTCCGTTTTGGTGAGCACAAGAATATCGGCCATGGCGGCCTGCTTGAGCGCCTCCTCGTGGGCATCGAGGGTCGCCGCGCCGTTGACGGCATCCACCACGCACACCACCCCGTCGAGGCGGAAGCGCATGGCAAGGTAGGGATGGGTCATCAGCGTGTGCAGGATGGGCGCGGGGTCGGCGAGCCCGGTGGTCTCGATCACCACGCGGGAGAAGGGCGGCAGGCGGTTGTTGTCGCGCCCGCGCAGCAGGTCCTCCAGCGCCGCCACCAGCTCGCCGCGCACGGTGCAGCACACGCAGCCCGAGGAGAGCAGCACCACGCCGTCGTCCACCGCCCGCACGAACAGGTGATCGAGGCCGATTTCGCCGAACTCGTTGATGAGCACCGCCGTGTCGGCGAGGGCGGGATCGGCCAGCAGCGCGTTGAGCAGGGTGGTCTTACCGGCGCCGAGGAAGCCGGTGAGGATGGTGACGGGCAACGGGATCGGCGGGCCGGACGGACGCCGCGGCGGGGCGGCGGGACCGGAGGGATCGGAGGGCGGCATTCAGGCGTCTCACGGCGCTCCCGGCGGGGCGGACGCGCGGCGTCGAGGCGGTGCGCCCATGGGCACGTCCCTGCGGCGGCCGGCGGTCCCTCGCGGAGCGAAAGGAAATCTCGACGGGAGACTAGAGCGCTGGCAGGCCGGAGGGAACCGCTTTATGGCCCCCGCGATTGCAGTGCCTGCGAGTCCCGGCAGCGGACGGCCAGCTCGCGCGGCCAGCCGGCGGATGCGGAAGCCGGCCGCAGATCGGACGTTCCCGTGGGAACGGAGCTTCCGCCGGGCTTGGCAAGCGGCCGGCCCCACCGGATGCGTCGGGACGCGGCACCTGAGGTGCATCAGGATCGAGCGATATCAACCCGAGGGAGTGGCGATGGGGGTCCGCTTGCGCGGCACTGAGCGAGATCCCCGCCAGCGCGGCGGCCCTCGCCGGGCGCGAGCGCGGCATACCATCCCGACGGGAAAGGCGGGGGACCGGGCGCTCCGCCGGGCGCCGAGCCCGCGCGGGCCGTCAGCTCGCGGGCTTGGCCGCGGCGGTGTTGGTGCTGGCGGGCTTCGGCTTGGGCTTCGGCGCGGGAGCCGGAGCAGACGAGGCCATGCCCGCCGCTGTGGGCTTCACCGGCTTGGTGGAGCGGCTCTGAGACGACGCCGTCTTGCCGTCAGATGCGGACTTGCCTGCATCGGAGGTAGGCTTGGCCGAAGCGGTCTTCGCCGCCGCAGCCTTCGCCGCAGCCTTGGACTTCTTCTTTTCCTCGGCCGGCGTCTCATAGGCATCGGCGAGATCGGTGGGCGACTGCCGGGTA
>JAFIHR010000342.1 GCA_017849325.1 Xanthobacter autotrophicus
AGTGCCGGACTGGGCCATGAAGGCGCTCATGTGGCCCACCGAGCCCTTCACCACGATGTCGGCCCCCTTCAGCGAGATGCCGCAGCGCGCCCCCGCATTGCCGTCCACCACCAGGAGCCCGCCGTGGGCGGTGGCGCCGGCCGCCTGGCTGGCGTCGCCGAGCACCTGGACGCGCCCGCTCATCATGTTCTCCGCCAGCCCCACCCCGGCATTGCCGGCGATGACGATGGACGCCTTCTGGTTCATGCCGGCACAATAGTAGCCGACATGGCCCTCGATGCGGACGGCGAGCGGCGCATCCACCCCCACCGCCACCGCATGGCGGCCGGCGGGATTGAGGATGCGCCAGACCCCCGAGGCATCGCCCGGCACCTGATGGAGCGCACCGTTCAGCTCCCGCAGGGGATGCGCGGCGAGATCGAAGACCACCTCGGGGGCCTGAACCGCAACGCTCATTGGCCGCGCTCCCAGAAATAGACGGTCGCCGGCTCCGGCTCGAACAGGTGCGCTCCGGCGATGCCCGGCAGGCCCGCGAGCGCCCGGTATTCCGAGCCGAAGGCCACGTAATGGGCGGTCTCGGCCATCACCGCCGGCTTGCAGGCGATGGGATCGCGCAGCACGCCGAAGCCGTCCTTGGTGCCCACCACGAAGGTGAAGAAGCCGTCGAGATCGTTGAGGCCCGCATCCAGCGCCTCACGCAGGCTCGCCCCCTGGGCCATGCGCCAGGTGAGATAGCCGGCCGCCACCTCGCTGTCGTTCTCGGTGGCGAAGCTGAGGCCCTCGTGCCGGAGCTGGCGGCGCAAAGCGTTGTGGTTGGAGAGCGAGCCGTTGTGCACCAGGCACTGGTCGGCGCCGGTGGAAAAGGGATGGGCGCCGGCGGTGGTCACCGCGCTTTCCGTGGCCATGCGGGTATGGCCGATGCCATGGGTGCCGCTCATGCCGGCAAGGTCGAAGCGGGTGGCCACATCGGAGGGCAGGCCCACTTCCTTGAAGATCTCCATGCGGGCGCCAGTGCCCACCAGGGTCACCTCGGGATGGCGCTCGGCGAGGAAGGCGCGCACTGCGCCGACCCGCGCCTCGGGCACGCTCACCACCGCATGGGTGGCGCAGACCTTCACCGCGGGCACCCCGCCTGCCACCACCGAGAGGCTCTCGGCCAGCGCCATGAAATCCGTGCCCGGCGCGGCGCGCAGGGAGAGCTTGACCTCCCCGTCCATCCCCTCGCCATAGATCGCGAAGCCGGCGCTGTCCGGCCCGCGCTCGCTCATCACCGAGAGCATGGCGGCGAGGAGCGCGCCGAGCTCAGGCTCCAGGGACGGATCCTTCAGGAACAATCCGACGATGCCGCACATGGCTCTATTCCCGTCCCCATCCCCACCGTGCCGATGCCTCACCCCGCCCCGGCCCGCGACCGGATGGCCTTCCCCGGCCGGCCGAACGCAGCGAAGGTTCATTTGACCGGATCGGACAGGTGGGCGGCAACGCCTATGTGGTAAGGCGACGGTGCCGGCTGGTCAATATGAGGAAATTATTTTTCTTAATAGGAAACTTTCGGCGCGCCGCTGCTTCTCAGCGCGCCTGCCGGTTGTAAACGATGACCGACAGATAGGTCATGGGCCGCACCAGCAGCTCCTCCGGCCCGTGGGCGGCACCGGAATCGAACATCAGCGAATCGCCCGGCCGCAGGTGATAGGTGCGGTCGGCGTGGCGGTAGAGCACCTCGCCGGTGAGCATGTAGATGAACTCCACCCCGGCATGGCGGAAGCCGGTGTGCGGCGCCGCCTCTTCCGACAGGGTGATGAAATACGGCTCCACCACGATGTCGCCGCCGAGGCCGTGGCCCAGCAGCTCGTACTGGTGGCCGACCTTGGTGCCGCGCCGCTCGATGACCACCCCCTGCCGCGCCTTGACGAAGGAGCAGTCGCGCGTCTCCTCGAAGGCGGTGAACAGGGTGGTGATGGGCACGTTGAGCGCCTTGGCGATGGCCTGCAGCGTGCTGAGCGACGGCGAGATCTGCCCGTTCTCGATCTTCGAGAGCATGCCGACCGAAATCCCCGCCGCCCCGGCGAGATCGGACACGGTGAGATCAAGCTGGCGGCGCAGCGCGCGCACCTGCACGCCGAGCGCCTGCTCCAGTGTGGTGGCGCTGGCGGCGGGCGCGCTGGAGCCGGTGATGTAATCGTCGGATTCGGGGGCGGCCGCCATCCCGCGGGCCTTGCGTTCGACCAACGTCAGTCCTCACGATCGAGAGGGCCGCCCCGCTTCGGCCCGATACTCCACTGTGCCAGCTTCCGCGCCGGAAGACACGCTTTCTCTTCACGGGCAACACTTTTGCCGGCGGCGCAGCGGTGGCCTTGTCCACAACCGCGCCGCCGCCTGCACCGCGCCGATCGCGGCTATGGACAGGCGCCGGCTTCCTGATTATACACACGCGCTCCGGCGGCCTGACGGCGGCCCGGAACGCCCAGGTAGCTCAGTTGGTAGAGCATGCGACTGAAAATCGCAGTGTCGGTGGTTCGATTCCGCCCCTGGGCACCAT
>JAFIHR010000343.1 GCA_017849325.1 Xanthobacter autotrophicus
CAGCGGCTGGGCCGGGGTGCCCATGTAGATGAAGCCCGCCACGCGCTCATGCTCGGCAAGGCCGAGGGCGGCGCGGGCATCGGCGTCGTAGGTCGGCCATTCGCTGATCCAGGTGGCGCCGTAGCCCAGCGCCAGCGCGGCCACCAGCATGTTCTGGCACGCGGCGGCCGCCGACATCACCTGCTCCCACTCGGGGATCTTCACGTGCGGCGCGGCGGACGAGACCACCGCCACCACGAGGGGCACCCGCAGGAAGCGGTTGCGCTCCTCTTCCAGGCGCTTCTCCGTGGCCTCGGGATCTTTCTTCGCGACGATCTCGGCGAACAGGGCGCCGGCCTTCGCCCGCCCCTCGCCCTCGAACACGATGAATCGCCAGGGCGCGAGCTTGCCGTGGTCCGGCACCCGCGAGGCGATGGTGAGGATGGTTTCGAGGTCGGCCGGGCCCGGGCCGGGCTCCTTCAGGTCGATGATGCGCGAGGAGCGGCGGGTCTTCAGCAGGTCGAGGGCGTCGGGCATGGGCGGGGCTTTCGCGAAAAGGGGGCGGGCCGGCAGGCGACGGCCGCGACGGATTGATTGGGATGGGGCATCGCACCGATGGCGGCAAAGCTCAAGAGGCCTCCGCCGTTCGAGGCGCGCCCGGCAGGTGCCGCTGCGGCGACTTGAATCCGCCTACAATTTTGTGCACCTGATACGCATGATCTGCGTCGAACGCCTGTTTCACCGGCCGCCCGCCGCTCGCGATCCGCGCCGGCGCGGGGCCGGCCGGCTGCGCGGTGCCGCGCTGGCGGCGCTCGTGGTGGTGGGGCTTGCGGCTCCCAATGGCGCCGGCGCGCAGGGCCTCGGCTTCGCCGGGCCGCAGGGCGCGGTGCCGCAGGCCGGGCCGTTCGCGGCGCCGCCCGCCGCCCCGTCGTTCCCGGGGAATGCGCTGCTTCCACCGTCCGAGCCGGCTCCGCCCGCCGGTCTGCCGGGGCAGGGGCGAGAGCCCCACAGCGTGCTGCCGGTGCCGCCGCCCGGCAAGGCGGCGCTGGCGGTGTTCGCCCGCTACGGCAGCGAGGGGCCGTCCATTCAGCGCGGCCTGTCCTGGCGGGTGTTCGCCGACAAGCCGGAGAGCACCGGCGCCTTTCCTCTGGTGGCCGAGAGCAGCGAGGCGGCGCCGGTCTTCTTCCTGTCGCCGGGCGGCTACATCGTTCACATCAGCTACGGCCTCGCCACCACGGCGCAGCGCGTGCAGCTCGGCCCGGTCTCGCGCCGCGAGGCGTTCGCCATGCCCGCCGGGGGCCTGCGCCTCAAGGCCGACGTGGTCAACAAGGCCATTCCCGGACAGAAGGTGACCTTCGACATCTTCGAAGGCTCGTTCCTGGAGGGGCGCGCCTCGAGCCAGCCCTATTATCGCGGCGCCGGCACCGGCGAGGTGCTGATCCTGCCCGAGGGCACCTATCACGTGGTTTCCACCTATGGCGACGCCAACGCGCAGGTCAGCGCCGACGTGAGCGTGGTGCCCGGCAAGCTCACCGATGCCACCATGCATCACCGCGCCGCCCAGATCACCATGCGCCTCGTGAAGGAGAAGGGCGGCGAGGCCCAGGCCAACACCCAGTGGACCGTGATCACCCCCGGCGGCGACACCATCAAGGAATCCATCGGCGCCTTCCCCACCTTCGTGCTCACCGAAGGCGACTACGTCGCCATCGCGCGCAACGACGGCAAGACCTTCAGCCGCGAGTTCAAGGCCGAGCCGGGCAAGGACCAGGACGTCGAGGTGCTGGTGGGGCAGAACAGCCAGACCAAGCAGACCACCAAGCCCAGCAACCAGACCGATCAGAGCGACCAGGCCGACGAGTAGCGCAGGCGCCGGTAACGATCGGCTGACGCTTCCTCTCTTCCGGCGAGGTCTCCTCCTCCCCATCGCCCCGTGAAAGGCAAGGCTCGTGCGTTCCATCCCGAAAAGCCGCAATCCGAACGGTACCGCCCAAGATCAGCACCCCTCCGGCGCGCGCCTCTCCCGCGCCGTCGCCCTCGCAGCCCTGCTGCTGGCCACGGCCGGTGCGGCCACCTTGGGCGGCGGCACGGCCGAGGCGGCGAGCACCGGCGATGCCGCGGCCGGGCAGGCGATGGCGGAGCGCTGGTGCTCGAGCTGCCATGTGGTGAACGGCGCCACGGCGACGCAGGCGCAGAGCGATGCGCCCTCCTTCTCCTCCATCGCCGCCGCGCGGGGCGATGAGCTGACCCCCTCGTGGCTGGCCTTCCGG
This sequence comes from Xanthobacter autotrophicus, assembly GCA_017849325.1. Classification (GTDB taxonomy): domain Bacteria; phylum Pseudomonadota; class Alphaproteobacteria; order Rhizobiales; family Xanthobacteraceae; genus Xanthobacter; species Xanthobacter autotrophicus_B. Next base: position 2,250 of record JAFIHR010000343.1, read on the forward strand.
CTGCTGAAGCCCCATCCGCAGATGCCGAGCATCGATCTCAGCCGCCAGCAGGCGCTCGATCTGGCGGCCTATTTCGCCAGCCTGAGGAAGTAGGGGTCACCGGGTGGATGGCCGGCGCGGCATCCTTTGAAGATGCCGCGCCGGGTCCTGTCACTCCGCCGCGGCGGCCAGGGCCTTGCGCTTGAGGTCCGGCGGCACCGCCTCGTCCACCAGGGTGGCGATGGCGGCGTTGAGCATGGCGCTCTCCTGCGCCTGCGAGCCGAGGCGGCGGATGGAAACGGTGGATTCCGCCGCCTCCTTCTTGCCCGCCACCAGCAGCACCGGCACCTTGGCCAGCGAGTGCTCGCGCACCTTGAGGTTGATCTTCTCGTTGCGCAGGTCGAGCTCGGCCCGAAGCCCCGCCGCGCGCAGCTTCGCCACCACCTCGCGGGCATAGTCGTCCGCGTCCGAGGTGATGGTCGCCACCACCACCTGGGTCGGCGCCAGCCACAGCGGGAAGTGGCCGGCGAAATGCTCGATCAGGATGCCGGTGAAGCGCTCCATGGAGCCGCAGATGGCGCGGTGGACCATGACCGGGGTCTTCTTCTGGCCGTCCTTGTCCACGTAGAAGGCGCCGAACCGCTCGGGCAGGTTGAAGTCCACCTGGGTGGTGCCGCACTGCCACTCGCGGCCGATGGCGTCACTCAGCGTGTACTCGAACTTGGGGCCGTAGAAGGCGCCCTCGCCCTCCAGGATGCCGGTCCGGATCTTGCCGCCGGAAGCCGCCTCGATCTCGCCGAGCACCTTGGTCATCACCTCTTCCGCATGATCCCACACCGCGTCCGAGCCCACCCGCTTCTCCGGCCGGGTGGAGAGCTTCACGATGATCTCCTCGAAGCCGAAGTCGGCATAGGTGGAGAGGATGAGGTCGTTGATCTTCAGGCACTCCTCGGCGAGCTGCTCCTCGGTGCAGAAGATGTGCGCGTCATCCTGGGTGAAGCCGCGCACCCGCATCAGCCCGTGCAGGGCGCCGGAGGGCTCGTAGCGGTGCACCGCGCCGAACTCGGCGAGGCGCAGCGGCAGGTCGCGGTAGGACTTCAGCCCGTGCTTGTAGATCTGCACGTGGCCGGGGCAGTTCATGGGCTTGAGCGCGAAGACGCGCTCGTCGTCGGTCTCGTCGCCGGCCGACTGAACCTTGAACATGTTCTCCTTGTACCAGCCCCAGTGGCCCGAGGTCTGCCACAGCTCGGCGTCGAGCACCTGCGGGGCGTTGACCTCCTGATAGTCGGCCTTCAGCCGCCGGCGCATGTAGGCGACGAGCTCCTGGAACAGGGTCCAGCCCTTGGGGTGCCAGAAGACGGTGCCGGGTCCTTCCTCCTGGAAGTGGAACAGGTCCATCTCCCGGCCGAGGCGGCGATGGTCGCGCTTCTCGGCTTCCTCCAGGCGGTGCAGATAGGCGTCGAGCTCGGCCTTGTCCTGCCACGCGGTGCCGTAGATGCGGGTCAGCATGGGATTGTTCGAATCGCCACGCCAGTAGGCGCCGGCCACCTTCATCAGCTTGAAGGCCGCCCCCACCTTGCCGGTGGAGGGCAGATGCGGGCCGCGGCAGAGGTCGAACCATTCGCCCTGCTTGTAGATCTTCACGTCCTGGTCGGCGGGAATGGCGTCGATCAGCTCGACCTTGTAGGCCTCGCCCATGCCGGCGAACAGCTTCTTGGCCTCGTCGCGCGACCACACTTCCTTGGTGAAGGGGCGGTCCTTGGCGATGATCTCGCGCATCTTGGCCTCGATCACCGGAAGGTCTTCCGTGGTGAAGGGCTCGTTGCGGGCGAAATCGTAATAGAAGCCGTTCTCGATCACCGGGCCGATGGTCACCTGGGTGCCCGGCCACAGCTCCTGCACCGCCTCGGCGAGCACGTGGGCGCAGTCGTGGCGGATCATCTCCAGCGCGCGGGGGTCTTCGCGGGTGACGATCTCGAACTTCGCGTCGTGCGCGATGGGCGCGCCAAGGTCGGCCAGCTCCCCGTCGAGGGCGACGGCGACGGCTTTCTTGGCGAGGGATTTGGAGATGGCGGCGGCGATCTCGGCGCCGGAGGTCCCCGCCTCGTAGGCGCGCGCGGCGCCGTCGGGGAAGGTCAGCGTGATCATGTCTACTCCTTGTCGCCCACTCCTGCGCACCACGCAGGTAGGCCTGTTGCTGTCTCAACGCGCCTTCTAGGTAGAACGCGGACCGTCATCCAGCAAGGTGTGGCGGCAAACGGCCTCGCCTGAAATCACGTTGCGCGGTATCATCGCTCCCCATTTCGAGTGGCGCACGCGTGGGCCGAGGGGGCGAACGTGACGGCGGCGAACTCACACCCGACGACGGGCAGCACGATGCTGCGTCCGTGCTTCATCGCCCGCTTGTGGCAGCGGGTGCTCGATTTCGGCCTCGTGCTCTGGATCGTGCGGGTGCCGCTGGCGAGCGCCCTTCTCGGCTTCTTCCTGCTGGCCGGTGTGGTGCAGGCGCAGGACGTGCTGGTGGAGGTGGCCATGTCGGGCGCCAGGCTGGCCGAGCAGGCCGGCTTTCACGGCGCCATCCTCCGCCTGGTGGCGGCCTGCTTCCTCCTGTGGTCCGTGCCGGTCCATTATGCGGCCCGCCTGATCCTGGAGACCGACGATGGCCTGCGCGCCCTGGTGGCGGAACGCAACGCGACGGCGCGTGAGTATAGCGGCGATCCCGCAGCCATCGACGGCAAGCTCGCCGCCACGGTGCGGCAGGTGCCGCGCCTGCTCGGTGTCATCCCCTTCCTCGCCTTCGCCGTGGCCGCCTATGCGGCCATCGACAATCTGCCGAAGATCACCGACGTGCCGGTGGTCGCGGCGGCCAAGGCCCAGCTCTGGCGCGCCGTCCTGGCGATGCTGGTGGCGGCGGCGGTGTTCTACCTCTACACGCTGGTGCGCGGGCCGATCGCCCGCCTGCCGGTCTTCGCCACGGCCGATCGCGCGCTCGGAGCCTATTTCGCCGGCCTGTTCCGCCTCCTGGGGGTCGCGCCGCGCGAGGGCGGGACCGACGACCTCCATGCCACCGGGCGCCTGCTGCTGCTGATCTACGGCATCGGCACCTTCGTGGTGCTGGCGCTGAGCCCGTGGGACCTTGCCGCGCTGCTGCCGCTGGCCTTCGCGGTGCCGCTGATCCTCGGCGGCTGGGTGCCGATCCTCGGCTATCTGTCGGCGCTGGGGCGGCGGGTGCATTTTCCCTTCATCGCCGCCCTGCTGCTGGCGGGCATCCTGCTGCGCCTCGTCTTCGGCGACAATCACGACGTGCGGACCCTGAAGGCCGGGATGCTCTCCGCCGACCGCATCACCCTCGCCACCGCCATCGACCAGTGGATGCGCGCCAACGGCTGCGTGGACGATCCCGGCGCCTGCCCGCGGCCGATCATCGTGGCCGCGGCGGGCGGGGCGAGCCGGGCGGGCTTCTTCACCGCCAGCGTCATGGGCCATTTCCTGGACTTCGCCGCCCATGAGGAGAAGGTGGTTTTCCACCGCTACGACAACGAGACCAACGTGCGCGACAGCTGGGACGACGGGCGCATCTCGGCACGGGTGCGGTCCATCCTCAGCAAGGAGGCTCCGCCGACGGCGCGCCCCGCCGGCGGGCGGGCGACGGAGGCGGCCGGGGCCGGCGCGGCGGACCGGAAGCCGGACATGGCGAACCATTTCTTCGCCATATCGGGTGTTTCAGGCGGCTCGGTCGGGGCGGTGCTGGTCAAGGCGGCGCTCGATGCGCGCGGGGCGGACGGCGGCCCGCCGTGCCCGAGGACCATCGACAGCTACTGGTTCGGCGGGGAGATCGCCAACTGGCGCGACTGCCTGGAGGTGCTCGCCAGCGGCGATTCCCTCACCCCCACCTTCTTCGGCCTCGCCTTCTATGATCAGGTCCAGGTGCTCTCCCTCGACCGCGCGGCGCTTCTGGAGGAGGCGTGGGAACGCCATTTCGCACGCATCGTCAAGGCTGCGGGCGCCAAGGCCCATGCGGATGCGGACACCCGCCTCAGCGAGCCGTTCCTCCGGCCGGAGGCGGTCGGCGAGCGCTGGACGCCGCTGCTCATCCTCAACGGCACGTCGGTGGATACCGGCCAGCGCATCATCACCACAAACCTGTGGCCCTCCTTCACGCCGCGCACCGGCACGCCCCGGCTGGCGCCGCCCCGGCCCATCTTCACCCACGCCAACGACTTCTACGACCTCGTTTCGGGCGACCGCGACGTGGCGCTTTCCACCGCCGCCTCCAATTCCGCCCGCTTTCCGGTGATCTCGCCGCCGGGCACCATCCACCGGACCCGCTCCGACGTCGTGGACCGCATCGTGGATGGCGGCTATTTCGAGAATTTCGGCGTCGAGAGCGCCCTGGAGCTGGCCCAGGCCATGGTGGAGCAGGAGCCGCGGCTCGCCCCCTTCATCCTGGTGATCTCCAACGATCCCACCAATGCCCTCACCGACGCCCGCGCCACCGCCGGGCCGGTGGAGCCCGATGCGCCCGATTCCCTGCCGCTGGCGGAGCTGGAGGCGCCGCTCGGGGCGATCGCCAACGTGCGCGGCGCCCGCGGCCGTCTCGCCATGGCTGACGCCAAGCGCTGGCTGGACGAGCGCTTCGGCGCGGGCTGCGCGCAGAACCTCGCCCACATCCGGGTCTGGCCGGAGACCGAGACCGGCTCGTGCGCCCTCGACAACATGACGCCGGGCAAGATCCGCGAGATTTCCATGAGCTGGTGGCTGTCGAAGCCGGTGCAGATGAATTTGCGCGAGCAGCTGGAGGTCACCGCTGACGATTGCAACAACAACGAGGCGGTGACCGCGGTGTGGACCGCCATGGCGACGCCCTCGCAGGCCTGTGGTCCCGTCCGGCCGCCCGGGGATCGCTGAAGACATCACCGGGCGACGGGGCCGCCGGGCGCGGGCCGCGCGAAGCCCGGTCCGATCAGCCGTGCCTGGGCATCCTTCTGGCCGGTCAGGCCGGCGACGGTGGATCGGCGGGAGGCCGCCCCGCCTGAGGTCCCTCCGGCGCTTCCTCCAGGAGGGAGGGCGAGAGGCCCGCGGCCTGATCCGCCGTCATGCGCCAGATGCCGTAGCGCCAGGGCGCGTACCAGCGTCCGCCCGGCGGCGGCGCCTCGGGTGCCGGATCGAAGCCATGCCCGCCCCAGGGATGGCAGCGGCACAGCCGGGCGGTGGCCATCCACGCGCCGGCCCAGGCGCCATGCCGGGCGATGGCCGCGTCGGCATATTCCGAGCAGGTGGGCAGATAGCGGCACTGCCGTCCCATGAAGGAGGAGAGGGTGTAGCGATAGAGCAGGATCGGCGCGCGCAGCGCGAGGCGCGGGGCCTGCCTCAGCACCGCCAGAGCGCGGGCGCCCATCGCCCCGGCGGCTGCCTGCTCATGGGCCGCCGTTTCCTGCCGCGCCGCGTCGAGGGCGTGCCGGAGCCGGGCCCGGCCGGCGTCGGGCTCCTGTCCCGCGCGCGCGGTGCCGGCCGGAGGCGCCTCGGGCGAGGCTCCGGGCCGTTGCGGCGATGGGGCGGGGTCCGTCATGGTCCGGGGGCGTTCGCGGCCGGGCGCGGCGTGCTCAGAAGGTGTGCCGGCATTTGCGCCGGCGGAACTCCGCCGTGTCCTTCGCCCCCTGCTCGGCCCATTGGGCGGCGGAGGCCGACTGCGGCGCGGCCGGGCACTGCGCCGCGTGGCGGGCGAGGCGCGCGGCGAAATCCATGTTCACCTCCAGGGTGATGCAGGTGTTCTGCCAGTCC
>JAFIHR010000344.1 GCA_017849325.1 Xanthobacter autotrophicus
CATCAAGAACACGCCGAAGGTGACCGGCTTCCTCGGCGCCGACAACAAGCCCATGCCCATCTCCGAGGCCGAGGCCATGCGCATCCTGCAGCAGGTGCAGGAGGGCATCGAACGGCCGAAGCCCTCCATCTCGTTCGAGGTGGGCGAGACGGTGAAGGTGGCCGACGGTCCGTTCGCCTCCTTCAACGGCATCGTGGAAGAGGTGGACGACAGCCGCTCGCGCCTGAAGGTGGCGGTGTCCATCTTCGGCCGCGCCACCCCGGTGGAGCTGGAGTTCGGCCAGGTCGAGAAGGTCTGACGCCCTCAGGGGCAGGTGACCGGCCGCCGGGCCTTGCCTGAGCGGGCCTGATCCATTATGTGATCGCGCTTTCCGCCGGCCCTCAGGGCTGGTGGTTCCCGGGCCGGGAGCTTCCCGTGCCCGAAATGCCGTGGGAGGAGAGGGGCGTCTCGCCAACGCCGCCATAATCCGCACCACGGGTTCCCGGCCGGTTCCCTCGCCTGCGTGGCGGGGCCGGCTTCTGTTGGGAGAACTGACATGGCGAAGAAGATTGCAGGTTACGTCAAGCTGCAGGTGCCCGCCGGCAGCGCCAATCCGGCGCCGCCCATCGGCCCCGCGCTCGGCCAGCGCGGCCTCAACATCATGGAGTTCTGCAAGGCGTTCAACGCCCAGACCGCCCAGATGGAAAAGGGCATGCCCATCCCGGTGGTGATCACCGCCTTCCAGGACCGCTCCTTCAGCTTCGAGCTGAAGACCCCGCCGGTGTCCTACTTCCTGAAGAAGGCCGCCGGCCTCGACACCAAGAAGAAGCCCGGCACCGGCTCGAAGACCCCCGGCAAGGGGTCCTTCGTCGGCAAGGTCACCCGCGCCCAGATGGCCGAGATCGCCGAGAAGAAGATGAAGGATCTGAACTGCGACACCGTCGAGGCGGCGGTTCAGATGATCGAAGGCTCGGCCCGGTCCATGGGCCTCGAGGTCAAGGAGTGAGCGGCATGGCCAAGCAGGGAAAGCGAATCCGCGCCGCCAGCGAGGGCATTGATCCGGTCAAGCTCTACGGTCTCGACGAGGCCCTGACGCTGCTCAAGGAGCGCGCCACCGCCAAGTTCGACGAGACCATCGAGGTGGCCTTGAATCTCGGCGTCGACCCGCGCCATGCGGACCAGATGGTGCGCGGCGTGTGCAACCTGCCGAACGGCTCCGGCCGGACCGTGCGGGTGGCCGTGTTCGCCCGCGGCCTGAAGGCCGACGAGGCCAAGGCCGCCGGAGCCGACATCGTGGGCGCCGAGGACCTCCTGGAGACCATCCAGGGCGGCACCATCGAGTTCGACCGCTGCATCGCCACCCCGGACCTGATGCCGCTGGTCGGCCGGCTCGGCAAGATCCTCGGCCCGCGCGGCCTCATGCCCAACCCCAAGGTCGGCACCGTGACCATGGACGTGAAGGGCGCGGTGGAAGCCGCCAAGGGCGGCGCCGTGGAGTTCCGCGTGGAGAAGGCGGGCATCATCCACGGCGGCGTGGGCAAGGCCTCCTTCCCGGTCGACAAGCTGGCCGAGAACATCCGCGCCTTCGCCGACGCGGTGGTGAAGGCCAAGCCGACCGGCGCCAAGGGCACCTATGTGCAGCGCATCGCCATCTCCTCCACCATGGGCCCCGGCCTGAAGGTGGAGCCGTCGACGGTGCTGTCCACGGTGGTCTGATCGGCCCCGTGCCGCGAGCGTGCTTCGCGGCCGATGTCAAGGAAAATGCGCGAGGGGGCGTGACAAGCGCCCCCCGTTCCTTTATAGAAGCCCGTTCCGGTGCCTTCGGGCACGGGAATCGTGTTTAGAGCTTCCGCCCCTGACCGGGCGGAAGGGCTGGGAGGGTTCGCCCGCCCGGCCTTATCGTCTGTCCTGGCGCCAAATCTTAACGGTTCGGCAAGAGGTCGGGCGAAAGTCCTGTCCGAGACTGCAGGTGTCGGGCGCCTCCTTCGGGAGCGTCGCGACTTAATTCCCGCCACCCGCCTCGCCGAGGCGGCCTCTGGGGAGCCCGCATAGACGGGGAAGACCGGAAATTTGCGGCCCGGCATCAGCCGGCGTCGCCGAAGATCGGTTCGAACCAGCGCCTTGCGTTCCGTCCCGGACCTTGCGTCCGAGGCCCGGTTCCGAGGGGACAGGGCATGTGAGCGTCGCCTGAGGGCGGCGGCATGTCCAGACCGGGATGCCCGACAGGGGTCCAGTTCGGGGTAGGCCGGCGCAAGCGGGCGACAAGGCGCAACCGGCGGTTTCCTTCGTTTGGCATCCATTCGGGATGGCCCGGCGCGGAGGCCGCCATAGGCTTAAAGAGAGCCAGACGTGGATCGAGCGGAAAAACAAGAGCTCGTCACGACGCTCGCGGATGTGTTCAAGAGCACGTCCGTCGTCGTGGTGGCCCACTATTCCGGCCTCACCGTGGCCCAGATGTCGGCCCTGCGCCGGCAGATGAAGCAGAACGGTGCGTCCGTGAAGGTGGCGAAGAACCGCCTCGTCAAGATCGCTCTGGAAGGCTCCGACGTCGCCCATATGGGCCCCCTGATGAAGGGGCCCACCCTGATCGCCTATTCGGACGATCCGGTGGCGGCGCCGAAGGTGGCTGTCGACTTCGCCAAGACCAACGACAAGTTCGTGATCCTGGGCGGGGCGATGGGCACTACGGCCCTGAATGCGGACGGTGTGAAGGCGCTTGCCACCCTGCCGTCCCTGGATGAACTGCGTGCCAAGCTCCTCGGCCTGATCCAGGCCCCGGCGACCAAGCTTGCCCAGCTCTCCACCGCGCCGGCGGCGAAGCTCGCCCGCGTGTTCGGGGCTTATGCCAAGAAGGACGAAGCCGCGTGAGGCGGTCTGATCTCGCAAATCTCAAATTCGAACCTATCTTAAGGACACGACACTATGGCTGATTTGACCAAGCTCGTGGACGAGCTGTCCGCCCTCACCGTGCTTGAGGCCGCCGAGCTCGCCAAGCTTCTCGAGGAGAAGTGGGGCGTTTCCGCCGCCGCTGCGGTGGCTGTCGCCGCCGCTCCTGGTGGTGCGGCTGCCGCTCCCGCTGCCGAGGAGCAGACCGAGTTCACCGTCGTCCTGGCGGCGGCCGGCGAGAAGAAGATCGAAGTCATCAAGGAAGTGCGCGCCATCACCGGCCTCGGCCTCAAGGAAGCCAAGGACCTGGTGGAAGGCGCTCCGAAGCCCGTCAAGGAAGGCATTGCCAAGGACGAGGCCGAGAAGCTCAAGGCCCAGCTCGAGAAGGCTGGCGCCAAGGTCGAGCTCAAGTGAGCTTGTGATCTTTCGCTCCGGGGCCCGCGCCCCGGAGCGCCTTACATTCGGCCGTTCCCGACGGTTTCATCGGGAATGGCCGCTTTCGGGAGACGGTTCTCCCGGCCGCCCGGTCCCTGCCGCGCTCACGCGGAAGGAAGGGCTGCCGGGAGAGCCGTCGAGTCGCTGAAGGGGATGGGTGCTCGCGTTCCCCTCTTCGGCAAGACGGTGGTGTGGTCCAGGCGCCGGCGCGGCGATCCCATTGCGGGAGCCGGCCCCTGTTTGACCCGGACGGACGAGGATCGAGATGGCGCAGGCGCAAACGTTCACCGGTCGCAAGCGGATCCGCAAGTTCTTCGGAAAGATCAAGGAAGTGGCCGAGATGCCGAACCTCATCGAGGTTCAGAAGGCGTCCTACGACCAGTTCCTGCAGATCGAGGAGCCGAAGGGCGGGCGCGATGACGACGGCCTCCAGGCGGTCTTCAAGTCGGTCTTCCCCATTTCCGATTTCTCCGGCGCCTCCATGCTGGAGTTCGTGCGCTATGAGTTCGAGCCGCCGAAGTACGACGTGGACGAGTGCCGCCAGCGCGGCATGACCTTCGCGGCGCCCCTCAAGGTGACGCTGCGCCTCATCGTGTTCGACGTGGACCCCGACACCGGCGCCAAGTCCGTGAAGGACATCAAGGAGCAGGACGTCTACACCGGCGACATCCCGCTCATGACCATGAACGGCACGTTCATCGTCAACGGCACCGAGCGCGTCATCGTCTCGCAGATGCACCGCTCGCCGGGCGTGTTCTTCGACCACGACAAGGGCAAGACCCACTCCTCGGGCAAGCTCCTGTTCGCGGCGCGCATCATCCCCTACCGCGGCTCCTGGCTCGACATCGAGTTCGACGCCAAGGACATCGTCTATGCGCGCATCGACCGGCGCCGCAAGATCCCGGTGACGAGCCTGCTCTATGCCCTTGGCCTCGACGCCGAGGAGATCCTCAACACCTTCTACGAGCGCATCGAATATGCGCGCGCGAAGGACGGCTGGCGCATGCCGTTCGATCCCAAGCGCATGAAGGGCTACAAGGCGGTCTCCGACCTCATCGACGCCGACACCGGCGAGGTGGTGGTCGAGGCGGGCAAGAAGCTCACCGTGCGCGCCGCCCGCCAGCTGGCCGAGAAGGGCCTCAAGGCCCTCAAGATCTCCGACGAGGAGATGGTCGGCCAGTACATCGCCGAGGACCTCGTGGACGGCCAGACCGGCGAGATCCACGCCGAGGCCGGCGACGAGATCACCGAGAAGATGCTGAAGATGCTGGAGGAGGCGGGCTACAACGAGATCCCGATCCTCGACATCGACCACGTCAACACC
>JAFIHR010000345.1 GCA_017849325.1 Xanthobacter autotrophicus
CGAGGTCGAGATCGCGCGCCATGCGGGTGACCACCTTGAGCTGCTGGTAGTCCTTCTCGCCGAAGATGGCGAAGTCCGGCCGGCACTGGGTGAAGAGCTTCGACACGACGGTGGCGACGCCGCCGAAGAAATGCGGGCGGAAGTCGCTTTCCAGCCCCTCCGCCGGCCCCTTCACGGCGACCGAGGTGCAGAAGCCGTCCGGATACATGATGGCCGGCGTCGGGGCGTAGACCGCGTCCACGCCCACCTCGGAGAGCTTCTCGATGTCGGCTTCGAGGGTGCGCGGATAGCGGCCGAAATCCTCGTTCGGCGCGAACTGGGTCGGATTCACGAACACCGAGACCACGGCGCGCCCGGCGACCTCCTTGGCCTTGCGGGCCAGCGCGATATGGCCGGCATGCAGCGCCCCCATGGTGGGCACCAGCGCCACCGTCGCGCCGGCGGCGCGGAACCCGCCCACCGTCTCGCGCAACTCCTCAACCGTGCCCGCCAGCTTCGGCATGGGTCCCATGGTCGCCTCTCCCCGCATCATCGGGCGCGGAACCTAATCTTCCAGGCCGGCCTTGAAAAGCGCCGCGCACGGGCAGGGCGGGGGCGCCTGGCCCCCTCTTGGTGGCGGGGCGTGCCCGCCTTATGTGTAAACGAGCCGTTAAGGGAGCATCATGGCCAAGGACAACGAGGACAAGAGCCTGCCGGCGGGCCGCGCGGCGCCGCCGCGGCCGGCCGATCCATCCAGCCCGGCCGAGGTGGATCGCTTCCTGAAGACGCTGGCCGCGACCCCCGCCGCGCGCCCCGCGGACGGGCGTGGGCGGCTGGCCTTCGCGCTCGATGCCACCGCCTCGCGCCAGCCGACCTGGGACCTCGCCCAGGAGATCCAGGCCGACATGTTTGCCGCCGCCGCCGGCCTCGGCGGGCTGGAGATGCAGATCGTCTACTACCGCGGCCGGAGCGAATGCCGCGCCTCGCCCTTCGTCACCGACGCAGCCACCCTCAAGCGCCTCATGGGCCGCATCTCCTGCGAGGGCGGGCTCACCCAGATCCACCGCGTGCTCACCCATCTCGTCGGCGAGGCCGAGCGCTCCGGCCTCAAGGCGGCGGTGTTCGTCGGCGATGCGCTGGAGGAGGACCCCGACGCGCTGCATGCTCTGGCCGGCCAGCTCGCCCTGCGGGGGGTGAGGCTGTTCCTGTTCCAGGAGGGCCATGACGGCACGGTCGAGGCGACCTTCCGCGCCCTTGCGAAGCTCACCGGCGGGGCCTACTGCCGGTTCGACCCCGCGGCGGCGGCGCAATTGCGGGCGCTGCTCTCCGCGGTGGCGGCCTATGCGGCGGGCGGGCGCAAGGCGCTCGCTGCGCGGCGGGACGAGGGCGCGCTGCGCCTGCTCGCGGCGCTCGGCGGCTAGGTCCCCAACCGGATGGGAGGGCTCACGTGATCTCTGTGCTCGCCGGCGTCGCGCTGCTGGCGCTCGTGCTCTATGCCTTGAAGCTGTGGACCAATTCGGACCCTAGGCTGCTCGCCGCCATCCTCACCCGCGCCTTTGCCTTCGTCGCCCTCGCCGGGGCCGGCACGGCGCTGCTGATGGGGCGTTTCGGCGCGGTGGTGCCGCTGGCGGTGGTGGGGCTGATGCTGCTGGGGCGGATCCATCCGGGCGGCGTCGGCGGCCTCCTCGGCCAGCTCCTGCGCGGGGTGTTCAAGGCCCCCGGATCGCGCGGTCCGGCAAGCTCGCGGGTGGCGACGCCGCTCCTGGAGATGGAGCTCGATCATGCCACCGGGGCGCTGAGCGGGCGCTTCCTGTCGGGCGCCTACGCCGGCCGGGCGCTGGACGATGTGGACGTGCCGTCCCTCCTGTCCCTGCGCACCCAGTGCGACGCGCAGTCCCTGTCCCTACTCGAAGCTTATCTCGACCGCCGGGCGCCCGCCTGGCGTGAGGACGCTCAGGGAAATGCGGGTCGCGGGAACATGGGCGGTGGACAGCCGCGTGAAGCTGCGATGACCGAGGATGAAGCCTATGAGGTCCTTGGCCTTGAGCCGGGGGCGGACGCGGCTGCCGTCCGGGAGCGTCACCGGGCCCTGATGAAGCTGGTTCATCCGGACCTCGGTGGATCGAGCTATCTGGCGGCGCGGATCAATCAAGCCAAGGACCTGATCCTTCGCAAACATCGCTGACTCCCTGCACGCTCTCAGTTCCTCAGAGAAATGCAGGCAAAATCATTGCGCTTCAGTAAACGGCAGGCCCGGTTGGCGCTGTCCTGGTCGTCGAAGCCGGCGAAACGGGCGCGATAGAGCTCGGTGGACCCCTTGGTCACCTTCTCGGTGTAGGGGTCGGCGCTGCCGGCGGCGCCCTTCATCTTGGAGCGGGCGAGGTCGAGCTTGGCGCGGGCCTCGCTCTCCCGGTCATAGGCGCCGATCTGGATCACCCAGCCGGAGCGGGCGGAGGCGGGGCGCTGGTCGGCGGCCTTCTCGGCGGCCTTGGCGGCTGCGGGAGCCGGCTCCGGCGCCGCCTTGGGGGCGGCCGGGGCGAGGGAGGCGACCTTCTGGGGCTCCGCCGGCTTGGCCGGGGCGGCGGCCTGC
>JAFIHR010000346.1 GCA_017849325.1 Xanthobacter autotrophicus
AGCGCCGCCTTTTCGTCTTTCCCGCAATGGCGAAATGAGTCTAGGCTCGGCTTAGCCGGCTTGCATACACCTGCGCAGATCCAGAGACGGCAACGCATCGCGGCAGGGTGTCGCAGAACCTGGGTGTGGGACCGGGCGGCGCAAGCGGCGCCAAGGGATGCCGGAATGCGATAGAGATGCTCTATCGATAATTAAATTTTTATCTATTTTATTTATCCCGGCACCGCCCCTATGTTGCGTCGCGAAGGGCCCGGCCCTCGCTTGCGCAAACTGCACCGTCAAGGAGCTCCCATGTCTCTCGTCAATACCAAGATCAAGCCGTTCAAGACCCAGGCTTTCAAGGAAGGCAAGTTCGTCGAGGTGACCGACGAAAGCGTGCTCGGCAAGTGGGCCGTCTTCTTCTTCTACCCGGCCGACTTCACCTTCGTGTGCCCGACCGAGCTCGGTGACATGGCGGACAGCTATGCTGAGCTGCAGAAGCTGGGCGTCGAGGTGTATTCGGTGTCCACCGACACCCACTTCACCCACAAGGCGTGGCACGACAGCTCCGAGACCATCGGCAAGATCAAGTACTTCATGCTGGGCGACGCCAACGGCGAGATCTCCAACAATTTCGAGGTGATGCGTCCCGGTCAGGGCCTCGCCGACCGCGGCACCTTCCTGGTCGATCCCCAGGGCATCATCCAGGCCATGGAAGTGACCGCCGAGGGCATCGGCCGCGACGCCGCCGACCTTTTGCGCAAGGTCAAGGCGGCCCAGTATGTGGCCTCCCATCCTGGCGAGGTCTGCCCGGCCAAGTGGCAGGAAGGCGAGAAGACCCTCGCGCCGTCCCTGGAGCTGGTCGGCAAGATCTGATTTCGCGTTCTGCCGCGGCTTTCCCCGCTTCAGGGGAAAGCCGCTCCTTCCCGCAGCGCTGGCGCGCGGACCGGCACGGTGCCCCAGACGGGCGCGTCCGGCGCGGCGCCACCGCCTCCCCCAGATGCCGGAGACAAGTCGATGCTCGATGATGCCATGAAGAATCAGCTCAAGGGTTACCTGGAGCGCGTTGTGCGGCCCATCGAGATCACCGCCCACGTGGACGACGGCGCCAAGTCGCGCGAGATGCTTGAGCTCATCGCCGACCTGAAGAGCTGCTCCGACAAGATTTCCGTCACCGAGGAGAAGGGCGGGGCCGACCATGTGCCCTCCTTCGCCCTGACGAGCCCGGGCGAGACCATCCACCTCGCCTTCGCCGGCCTGCCCATGGGCCACGAATTCACCTCGCTGGTGCTGGCGCTGCTGCAGGTCGGCGGCTATCCGCCCAAGGTGGAAGAGGCCCTCATCGAGCAGATCAAGGGCCTGGACGGCTCCTTCAAGTTCGAGACCTATTTCTCCCAGTCCTGCCAGAACTGCCCCGACGTGGTGCAGGCCCTCGACCTCATGGCGGTGCTGAACCCCAACGTGCAGCACGTGGCCATCGACGGCGCCCTGTTCCAGGCCGAGGTCGAGGCGCGGCAGGTCATGGCGGTGCCCACCGTCTATCTCAACGGCGAGGTGTTCGGCCAGGGCCGCATGGGCCTTGAGGAGATCGTCGCCAAGCTCGATACGGGCGCGGTGGAGCGCGAGGCCAAGCGCCTTTCCGCCATGGACCGTTTCGACGTGCTGGTGGTGGGCGGTGGCCCGGCCGGCGCGGCGGCGGCGGTCTATGCGGCGCGCAAGGGCATCCGCACCGGCGTCGCGGCCGAGCGCTTTGGCGGCCAGGTGCTGGACACCATGGCGATCGAGAACTTCATCTCCGTGCCCTACACCGAGGGGCCGAAGCTCGCCGCCGCCCTGGAGCAGCACGTGCGCGACTATGAGGTGGAGATCATGAATCTCCAGCGCGCGGTGAAGCTCGTGCCGGGCGAGGAAGAGACCACCGTGGAATTCGCCTCCGGCGCCACCCTGCGTTCCAAGGCGGTGATCCTCGCCACCGGCGCCCGCTGGCGGCTGATGGGCGTGCCCGGCGAGGAGGCGTATCGCAACAAGGGCGTCACCTTCTGCCCCCATTGCGACGGCCCGCTCTTCAAGGGCAAGCGCGTGGCGGTGATCGGCGGCGGCAATTCCGGCGTCGAGGCGGCCATCGACCTCGCCGGCATCGTCGGCCACGTCACGCTGATCGAGTTCGACAGCAAGCTGCGCGCCGACGAGGTGCTCCAGCGCAAGCTCAGGAGCATGCCCAACGTGGACATCCTCATGTCGGCCCGCACCACCGAGGTGAAGGGCGACGGCCAGAAGGTCACCGGCCTCTCATACGAGAACCGCGAGACCAGCGAGATCCACGAGCTGCCGCTCGAAGGCATCTTCGTGCAGATCGGCCTCCTGCCCAACACCGAATGGCTGAAGGGCGCGATCGAGCTTTCCCCGCGCGGCGAGATCGTGGTGGATGCCCACGGCCAGACCTCGGTGCCCGGCGTGTTCGCCGCCGGCGACTGCACGACCGTGCCCTACAAGCAGATCGTCATCGCCATGGGCGAGGGGGCGAAGGCGTCGCTCGGCGCGTTCGACCACCTCATCCGCGTCACCGCCCCGAAGGAAGAGGCCACCAAGGCCGCGTGATCCGCGGGCGGGTTCGCCCGGGCGGGGTGCGCGCCGGATGCCCTGTCCGGATCGCCTTGCCGGGGCGGCGCGTTCCGCGCTACGCCTGATCCGCCCATGACCCTGCGCGAGCTGCAATATCTCATCGCCTTGGCCGACCACCGGAATTTCCGGCGGGCGGCCGAGGCATGCCTGGTCAGCCAGCCCACCCTCTCCATGCAGATCAAGAAGCTGGAGGACGAGCTGGGCGTCGCGCTGGTGGAACGCCTGCCGCGCAAGGTGATGCTCACCCCGGCCGGGCGGGACGCGGTGGAGCGGGCACGCCGCATCCTCTCCGAAGTGGACGAGATGAAGGAGGCCGCCCGGCGCAGCACCAGCTCCGAGGCGGGCGCGGTGCGGCTCGGCATGTTCCCCACCCTCGGGCCCTATCTCCTGCCCCATGTGGTGCCGCTGCTGCGCGAGCGCTTCCCGCAATTGGAGCTGCTGCTGGTGGAGGAGAAGAGCGACCAGCTGCTCGCCCGCCTGCACCAGGGCTCGCTCGATGCCGCCATCCTGGCGCTGCCGGTCGGCGACGACCGCAACCTTGCGACCGCCTTCCTGTTCGAGGAGCCGTTCCTGCTCGCCGTGCCCGAGGCCCATCCGCTGGCGAAGCGCGAGCGTCTCGGCCTCGAGGATCTCGCCAAGTACAATCTGATGCTGCTGGAGGACGGCCATTGCCTGCGCGATCAGGCGCTGGAGGTGTGCCAGCTCGCCGGGGCGAAGGAGAAGACCGAGTTCCGCGCCACCAGCCTCGAGACGCTGCGCCAGATGGTGGCGGCGGGGGTCGGCATCACCCTCCTGCCGCTGCTGGCGACCAAGAAGCCGGTGCCGCC
>JAFIHR010000347.1 GCA_017849325.1 Xanthobacter autotrophicus
CGGCCCTCGGTGCCCCGCGGCCCTTAGTGTCGCCCGCTGCTATCCTGCTGCCCGCACCTCATCCTCCGCCGGCTCCGGCGGCAGCTCGGGCACCGCCTGCATGGGGGCGTCTCCCGATTCGTCGGTCGCCACCTTGCGGTGCACCAGCGAGTGGATGAAGCCCAGCTTCGGCACCACGCCGGGGCCGATGACGAAGGGATAGGCATCCGCCATGCCCATGCAGCGGTTGAGGCTGTTGAGCGAGAAGGCGATGGGCAGCCAGGCGTCCACCATGGTCTCGATGGGATAGGTGCCGTAGGGGCTGAAATCCACCGCCGAGGCCAGCTCGCCGCCCTGATCGAGCCGCGGACGCACCGCCATGCCGAACGCCCCCGCCATCTCCAGGGTATCGACGATGTGGATGTAGTGCTTGAAGGTCTCGGCGAAGTCCTCCCACGGATGGGAGCTGGCATAAGCGGAGACGAAGTTGGTCTGCCAGCCGGGCTGCGGGCCGGCGGCGTAATAGGCCTTCAGGGCCTCGCCGTAATCGGCCCGCTCGTCGCCGAAGATGGCGCGGCAGGCATCCAGCCGACCGTCGTCGCGCACCATCCGGTTCCAGTAATAATGGGCCGCCTCATGGCGGAAATGGCCGAGCAGGGTGCGGTAGAGCTCGCCGAGATCGTTGCGGCGCTGCTCGCGCTCGGCATCGTCCGCCTCGGCAAGGGCGATGGTGATCAGGCCCTCGTCATGGCCGGTCATCACCTTGGGCGCATCGCCCAGCGGCGCATCGGCGAGGAAGTCGAAGCACAGGCCGCCCTCGCGGTCCTCGTTGCTTTCCAGCGGCAGGCGCAGGCGCAGCAGGGAATAGATGAGGCGATGCTTCGCCACCTCGATCTTGCGCCATTTCTTGAGGTTCTTCTCCTCGGACAGGTCCGGCACCGTGCGGTTGTGCCGGCAGGCGAGGCAGAACTCGCCCTCGTGCTCCTCCGGAATCAGCCAGTTGCACGCAGCCAGCGCCTCGTTGGCGCAGAAGCGGTAGCGCCGCTTGTCGCCGCTCAGCGCGCGCCAGGCGTCCCCTTCCGGATCGAGCGCGACCAGCATGTTGGCGCGAGGCATGTAGCCGAGGGTGTGGCCACATTTCTCGCACCGGCTGTTCTCGAAATAGAGAAGCTGTCCGCACACGTCGCATCGGAAGAGCCGCATTCTGTTCTCCTTGTGAAAACGGTGATTTCCAAGGACCTCCGCGCTCGCCCCAGGGGCATTGCCGGGCAATCTTAGGACGGGTGGGCCGGCGCGTCTCCCCCGTTACCGGCGCCACGGCGCAGCAAAGCATGCTGCAGCGCGGTCAGGAGGCCTGCGCCCGCGCCTCGGCCAGAAGGTCCGGCGTGTCCACGTCGAGGAAGGCGGCGTCGCCCGGCGCGGCGATCTCGGCGATGGCGGCGCGGTGGGCGAGCAGCACGTCGCGCCCGCCGATATCCCCGGAAAGGCCCATGAGCGCATCGAAATAGCGCCGGGCCCACAGCACCGGATGGCCGCGCCGCCCGCCGAAGGTCGGCACCACGATGTCATGCCCCTGCTGCGGCGCGAAGGCGGCGATGAGCCGGTCGATCAGCTCGGCGGTGACGAAGGGCATGTCGCCGAGCATCACCACCGCGCCCGCCGCCTCGGCCGGCACCGCCCCGATCCCCGCTTTCAGGGAGGAGGCCATGCCGGAGGCATAATCCCCGTTGGCCACGAAGCGCACGGGCAGGCCGGCGAGCGCCGCTTCCACCTTGTCCCGGTCGTGGCCGGTCACGACGATGAGGGGATCGGCCCCGGAGGCAAGGGCCGCCTCCGCCACACGGCGCACCACCGCCCTGTCGCCCACCGGCTCGAGCAGCTTGTTCACCCCGGCGCCCATGCGCGAGCTGCGCCCGGCCGCCAGCATGACGGCGGCGAAGCCGGGCGCGCCCTCCGCGGGGCGGCGGCGCTCGGCCTTGAGCCGCGGATGGGGGCGCGTGACGATGTCGGTCAGGAGCCCCCCGGCCCCCATGGCGGCGATGTCCCGGCCGCTGACGGGCACGTCGGCCAGCAGGCGCATCAGCACCCAGTCGAAGCCGTTCTCCTTGGGGCTGCGGGCGCAGCCGGGCGCGCCGATCACCGGCATGCCGCCGAGCCGGCCGAGCAGCAGCAGATTACCCGGATCCACCGGCATGCCGAGGCGCTCCACCACGCCGCCCGCCGCCTCCAGGCCGGCGGGGATCACGTCCTGCCGGTCGGCGATCGCCGAGGCGCCGAACACGATGGCAAGGTCCGCCTTCGCCTCCGCCGCCGCCCGGAGCGCCGCCGTCACCGCCTTCGCCTCATGGGGCACGCGGACCTCGCTGGAGATGACGGCGCCGGCGGGCGCGAGGCGCGCCGCGGTGATGTCGAGGGTCTTCTCCACCACCTTGGCGGCAAGGCCCGGCAGCAGGGTCGAGATCACCGCCACGGAACGGCGCCGGAACGGCGTCACGGACACCAGCGGCCGCGCCACCCTGCCGGCGGCGTCCATCACCGCGCCTGCCACCGCGAAGGGGATGATCTTCACCGTGCCGATGAGCTCGTCCTCCGCCACCGGCCGCTGCGGCGCGAGGGTGGCGAGGGTGACCGCCTCGTCCACCGCGTTGAAGGCGGTGAGCGCGTCCTCGTCGAGCCTTATGATGCCGGCCGTCCGGGCGAACAGATTGGCCCGGCCGGTGAAGGGCGCCTCCACCCGCACATTCTCCCCCGCAACCGCCTTGGCGAGGGTGCTCGCCGCTTCGTCCTCCGGCACGTCGCCGGGCTCCAGCCGGGCGGCGATGACGCTGGCGTAGCCCGCCGCCCTCAGGGCCGAAAGCTCCGGCCCGCCGAGGCGCGTCCCCTTCTTGATGACGGCCCCCGCCAGCCGCACCGAATGGGCGGCGATGGCGCCTTCCGCAGCATCGAGGGGGAGCGGGCCGAACTTCATTGCGCCGCCTCCGTCTGGCCCGCGCCCGCGAAGACGCTGTGGTGCCGGGCAGCGATCACCTCGGCGAGGATGGCGACAGCGATCTCAGGCGGGCTCGCCGCGCCGATATCAAGGCCGATGGGACCGTGGATGCGCGCCAGCCGGTCCTGGCCGATGCCCGCCGCGGCAAGGCGGGCGAGACGCTTGTCGTGGGTCCGGCCCGAGCCGAGCGCGCCCACATAGAAGCAATCGGCCGCCAGCGCCGCCTGAATTGCCGGATCGTCGATCTTGGGATCATGGGTCAGGGCGACGAAGGCGGTATAGGGATCGAGCCCAAAGGCCGGCAGAACCTCGTCCGGCCAGTCGGTGAGCAGCGGCACGCCGGGGAAGCGCTCGGGCGTGGCGAAGGCAGTGCGCGGATCGAGGATGGTCACGTCATAGCCGGCGAGCCGCGCCATGGGCGCCAGCGCCTGGGAGATGTGCACCGCGCCGACGATCAGCATGCGCAGGTCCGGCACCTCCACGGTGAGGAAGGCGCGCGCCGCCCCCTCCCCCGCCATGGCGCTCTTGCGGGATTGCAGCGCCGCCGCCAGCGCCGGGCCGAGGGGATCGGCGGCGATCTCGGCGGCGCGCACCAGGCGCTGGGCGCCGCTTTCCATCTCGGTCACCAGAATGCAGGCGCGCCGCGCCACCCGCTCGGCGTTCAGCGCGGCCAGAAGCTCAAGACGCATGGGCCTCGTCCCATCCCTTCCCCCAGCCGCTCACTCGACCGCCTCCACATAGACCCGGATCCGCCCGCCGCAGGACAGGCCGACCCGCCAGGCGGTCTCGTCGGCGACGCCGAATTCCAGGGTGCGCGGCGCGCCGGAGGCGATCACCTCGGCCGCCTCGCTCACCACCGCGCCCTCGACGCAGCCACCCGAGACGGAGCCGAGGAAATTGCCTTCGGCATCCACCACCAGATGGCTGCCCACCGGGCGTGGCGCCGAGCCCCAGGTCTCCAACACCGTGGCGAGCGCCACGCCGCGCCCCTCGCGGCGCCAGCGCTCGGCGGCCTCCAGCACGTCGGCTTCGGTTGCGAGCATGGTTCTCCTCCTCCGCCCCCGCCGCGCGGCACGCAGCCCCGCGCCCGCACGCCTGCCCCTCTTTCGGCGCATGTTTGGTCCGTATATAGGAACGCCTCCGCCCTTTGTCCCGCAAGGTGCCTCCGGCGCCGCGACCGTCATGGCCCGAAAGATTCTGCCTCTCCCAACGTCAGCCTCCCGCCCCACCCTGCGCACGGCGGACGACCTTTTGCGCGCGGGGTTCGTCGGACCACAGGCCGAGGGGGACATGGAGCGCGTGGCCGCGCGCTATGCGGTCGGGCTCACCGCGGGGCTTGCCGACCTCATCGACCGCGCCAACCCGGGCGACCCCATCGCCCGCCAGTTCGTGCCCGATGCCGCCGAGCTGGTGACGACGCCCGAGGAGCGCGCCGACCCGATCGGCGACGACGCCCACTGCCCGGTGCCCGGCGTGGTGCATCGCTACCGGGACCGGGCGCTGCTCAAAATCGTCTCGGTCTGTGCCGTCTACTGCCGCTTCTGCTTCCGCCGGGAGATGGTGGGCCCCGGCGGGGAGACTACGCTCTCCCCCGAGGCGCTGGAGGCGGCCTTCGCCTATTTCGCCGCCCATCGCGAGATCTGGGAAGTGATTCTCACCGGCGGCGACCCCTTCATGCTGGCGCCGCGGCGGCTCGCCGAGGTGGTGGCGCGGCTCGCCGCCATCGACCATGTGAGGATCGCCCGCTTCCACACCCGCGTGCCGATCGCCGCGCCCGAGCGGGTGAGCGATGGCCTTGTCGCCGCGCTCAAGGCCGATGGCATCACGCCCTATGTGGCGATCCACGTGAACCACCCCCGCGAGCTGACGGACGCCGCCCGCGCCGCCCTGTCCCGCCTCGCCGATGCGGGCGTCCCGCTGGTCTCCCAGACCGTGCTGCTGCGCGGCGTGAACGATGACGTCGAGACGCTGGACGCCCTGTTCCGCGCCCTCGTGGAATGCCGGGTGAAGCCCTATTACCTGCATCATCCCGATCTCGCGCCCGGCACGTCCCATTTCCGCCTGCCCATCGCCGAGGGACAGGCGCTGGTCCGGGCGCTGCACGCCCGCCTCTCCGGCATCGCCCTGCCAACCTATGTGCTCGACATCCCCGGCGGCGCCGGCAAGGTGCCGCTGACGCCGGCCTATCTGGCGCCGGGTGCGGATGCCGAACGGCTCGTCGTCACCGACGCCTGCGGCGGCATCCATCACTATCCGCCGGGCGCCTGATCCTCACGCCGCGCGGGGCAGCCGACGCGGCCCGTCCGCCGTCAGGGCCGCCACCAGGCTTTCCAGGCTCGCGAGATTGTGCACCGGGCGGAAGTCATCCACGTGGGGCAGCATGGCCTTGATGCCCCGCGCCCTGGGCTCGAACGCGCCGAAGCGCAGCAGCGGATTGAGCCACACGAGGCGCCGGCAGGAGCGGGCGAGACGGTCCATCTCGGCGGCCAGCGTCTCGTCGGCATCGCGCTCCAGCCCGTCGGTGAACAGCAGCACGACGGGATTCTGCGCCAGCACCCGGCGCGACCAGTCGCGGTTGAAGGCGTGGAGCGAGGGGGCGATGCGCGTGCCGCCCGACCAGTCCGGCGCCGCCCCAGCCACCGCCTCCAGCGCGCTGTCGGGATCCTTCACCTTGAGCGCACGGGTGACATTGGTGAGCCGCGTGCCGAACAGGAAGGTGGAGACCTTGCGCCGCCGTTCCGTGAGCGCATGGAGGAAGCTCAGGATCGGCCGGGAATATTCCGCCATGGAGCCGGAAATATCCACCAGCGCCACCACCGGCGTCACCTCCCATTTCGGCCCGCGCCGGCGCAGCGGGATCAGCTCTCCCCCCGTGGCGAGCGCGGCTCTGAGGGAGGCGCGCGGATCGAGGCTGCGGCCCCTGGCATCGCTGCGGAAGCGGCGGGCGCGGGTGAGATCGTCGGGCAGGGTGAGCGCGGCGATGCGGCGCCGCGCCTCGGCGATCTCCTCCGCGCCCATCTGGGCGAAATCCTTGGTGCGCAGCACGTCCTCGCTGGAGGCGGCAAGGCGCGCCTGGACCTCCAGCTCGGTGGGCTCGCGCTCGTGCTCCTGGGCGACACCGGCGAACAGCGCCTCCTCCACCCGCTTCAGGAGGTTCTCCCGCTTCTC
>JAFIHR010000348.1 GCA_017849325.1 Xanthobacter autotrophicus
CCGCGGATTTCACGCCCGACGCGCTGCTTCATCCCTCCCTTCGTCCCTTGCGGCCGCAGTCCATCCGGCAGTTTTCGGACCGCATGGCGTCGCTCGCGGGAACCACGCTGCGCAGCTTCGAGGAGACGGTGCTCGCAAGCACCGTCCACGTCTATGGCAACGTCGCGGTCACCGTGGTCGCCTGCTCCAACGTCGAGAATGCCACCGAGACCAGCCGGAACGTGGAGATGATGCTGCTGGTCAAGGACCAGGGCCGCTGGCGCATCGCCGCCCAGGCCTGGGACAAGGAGAACCCCGCCGATCCGGTGACGGGACTGTTTCCCTGAGGATTGGCTCGGGGCCCAGCGACACGCGGCGCTCCGCGCCATGCGGGTGCGGCGGACCCGCCCCGCAAGGGCGCAGCGTAATGATCATATTGAATTAAACCGGATCTTTTCTTTTTTCCGCGCCTCCGCGACGGGCAGCCAGCCTGCGCGGTCCTGAGACGGCACCCGGTATTCCGGGGCACCGGCCTGCGCGGTGCGGCGGCCCGCTCGGAGCTGATCGCCGCCGACGGAGCGCCACTTCCGCGCATGGGACCTCCCGGTGACCGCCCTGCCACCCGGATCCTGTCCCGTCGCCGTTGCCCGCCAGACCACCGGCCGGAGCCGGCTCTAACCCTTCAGGCCGCCTTTGCCCTCGGAGGCGAGATAGCGGTGCAGCGTGCTGCGGTGGATGCCGAGCTGTCGCGCCGCCTTGGAGACATTGCCGTCGGATGCGTTCAGGGCGGCCTGCATGGCGGCGCGCGTCAGCGTCCCGAGATCGCCCGCCGCCATGCCGGGCGGGAGGGGATCCGTGACGACGCCCTCCGGCAGGCCGGGCGCCGGTGTCCCCGGCGCAGCGACCCGCGTGCGGATCTCCGGCGGCAGAACGTCTTCGTTCAGCTCCCCGCCGGGTTCCGCCAGAGCCTGCAGCACCCGCAGGGTGCCGACGAACTGGCGGAAATTGCCCGGCCAGTCGTAGCCGGCGAGCAGCTCCAGGCAGCGCGGCGACAGCGCCGCCGGCTGGTCCGCTCCGGCCAGTTCGCCCCAGAGGCTGCGCACGAGGTCCGCGCGCTCGGGCAGGGTGCGCAGGGGCGGCAGAAGCACCGTGTATTGGGCGATGCGGAAATAGAGGTCGGCGCGGAACGCCCCCGCCTCCACCAGCTGGCGCAGGTTCCTGTGCGAGGCGCAGATCAAGGCGAAGTCCACCGGCACCGCCCGCCCACCGCCCAGCGGCGTCACTTCCCGCTCCTGCAGCACGCGCAGGAGGCGCGTCTGCAGGGAGAGCGGCATGTCGCCGATCTCGTCGAGGAAGAGCACGCCGCCGTCGGCCTCCCGCAGCAGACCCTTGAAGCCGGCGCGCCGGGCGCCGGTGAAGGCGCCTTCCTCATAGCCGAACAGCTCGGATTCGATGAGCCCCTCCGGCAGCGCGGCGCAATTGACCGCCGCGAACGGCCGCTGCGCGCGCGCCGAGCGGGCGTGCATCTGGCGGGCGAACACCTCCTTGCCGGTGCCGGTCTCGCCCTGGATCAGCACGGGCACCTGGGCATCGATGAGGCGCACGGCGCGGTCGAGGGCCGAGTGGGTCGCGCTGTCGAAGCGCGGCGCCGGCTCGCGCGGCGCCTCGGCAGCCGCCCGCCGTCCCGAGGCGGGGGAGGGGCGGAGCGCATGGACCGAGGCTTCCCCCGCCGGGCGCTCCGCCCGCATGAAGACGTTTTCACCCAATTGCCGGCGCACCTGCCGCACCGTGCTGTCGCGCCCGAGCGCGCCCTCGAACAGGTCGCCGTAGCGCCGCCCGCCCAGCGCGTCCCAGCCGAGGCCGAGCAGCTTGAGCGCATGGCGGTTGGCGGCCACCAGCTTGTGGTCCTCGAACACCAGGACGCCCTCGCGCACGGTGCCGAGGAAATGCTGGTCCGAATGGAAGCGCAGCACGTCGAGCCCGGAGAAGGCGCCGTCGAACATGCGGTGCTCGATCTGGTCCACCGAGAGTTGCACCAGGGCGAGCGCATGCAGGTGCGCCACCGAGGCGGGGCCGGACAGGTCGAGCAGGCCCACCATCTCGCCGAACGGATCGACGATGGGCGAGGCGGCGCAGCTCAGGATGCCGTGAGGCTCGGAATAATGCTCCACCCCGCGCACCTCGATGGGGCGGCGCTCCACCAGGGCGGTGCCGATGGCGTTGGTGCCGATGGTCGCCTCGCTCCAGTCGACGCCCGGCCGCAGCGCCACCTTGGCCGCTTTGTCGGCGAACGCCGTGCTGCCCACCGTGTCCAGCACCACGCCCGAAGGGTCGGTGAGGATGACGATGCTGTCGGTGATGCTGGCGTCGGCATAGAGCCCCTCCACCTCCGGGCGGCAGCGGCGGCGCAGCACCTCGTGGCGCTCGCGCCGGGCGCGCAGCTCGCCCTGGCTCATGGGCTCGACCTTGGGCTCGGCGTGCATGGCAAGGCCACGCTCCGCGCACCGCGTCCAGGAGCGCAGGATGGAGGGCGCGAGCGCGCTCTCCGACACCGCGCGGCCTGAAGAGAAGCGCTGGCGTGCAGCAATGGCCGCTTGCGACCACTGGTTAGATGACCCGGATGGCAACATGGGCGTCCTCTGGTCCGTTTCCTCTTCCGCAACACCTGTCGCTTTTTGCGACACCTGTCGCAGGTCTTGTTCTTATGGGAAACAGTCTCTCACGAATAATCGCGACAGGTCCAGCACGAACCCGTCCGGCTTGACCGGAATGATTGTGAAGCTTGTTGTTCCATAGACACTTGCTGCAACGCAGTATTGAATTCTTCTTTCCCGGGCCCGCCCTGGCACGGCCGGTGCAAATCAGCGGGGCAACTGTCACCGGGAGGAAATGATGAACAAACCCGCCTTTCTGCCGTCCGAATCCGCCTCACCCTTCAAGCAGCG
>JAFIHR010000349.1 GCA_017849325.1 Xanthobacter autotrophicus
CCGGTCTCGCGGGAAGGCGCGCTGGTGTTCAACAACCTGTTCCTGACGGCGGCGGCCGCGGCGGTGCTGGTGGGCACGCTCTATCCGCTGGCGCTGGAGGCGCTGACGGGGGCGAAGATCACCGTGGGGCCGCCCTATTTCAACCTCGCCTTCGGCGGGCTGATGCTGCCCCTCGTGTTCGCCATGCCGTTCGGCCCGCTGCTCGCCTGGAAGCGGGGCGACCTGCTCGGCGTCGCCCAGCGGCTGATGCTGGCGGCGGCGCTCGCCGTGGTGGCGGCGGTGGTGACGGCGGCCTGGGCCGGCGGCTCCATCCTCGCGCCGCTGGCGGTGGGGCTGGCGCTCTTCGTGATGCTCGGCGCGCTGACCGATCTCGCGGAGCGGGCCGGCCTCGGCCGGGTGGACGCGCGGGTGGCGCTGAAGCGGCTGCGCGGCGTGCCGCGCTCGGCCTACGGCACGGCGCTCGCCCATTTCGGCATCGGCGTCACCTTGTTCGGCATCGTGTGCGCCTCGTCCTGGAGCGTGGAGAAGATCATCGCGGTGAAGGTGGGCGACACCTTCGCGGTGGGCTCGCGCGCCCTCACCCTGGAGCGCATGGAGAACCGCAGCGGGCCGAACTATCGCTCCCGCACGGCGGTGTTCTCCATCCGCGACGGCGTCGAGCCCCAGGGCACCATCGAGGCGTCGCGCCGCATGTTCGCGGCCCGGCAGATGGGCACCACCGAGGCCGGCATCCGCACCTTCGGCCTCAGCCAGCTCTATGTGAGCATGAGCGAGGAGAGCCCGTCGGGCGAGGTTTCCATCCGCGCCACCTACCGGCCGAGCGTGACGCTGATCTGGCTCGGCGCGGTGGTGATGGCGCTGGGCGGCGCGCTCTCGCTCTCCGACCGCCGGCTGCGGGTGGGCGCGCCGAAGCGGGCGCTGCGCCGGGCGGACAGCCCGGTTCCGGCGGAGTGACGGCCATGATCGGGCGCATCCTCCTCCTTGCTTTCGCGCTGGTCCTCGCCGGCCCGGCCCATGCGGTGCAGCCCGACGAGGTGCTGGGCGATCCGGTGCTGGAAAGCCGGGCGCGCACGCTCTCGGGCGAGCTGCGCTGCATGGTCTGCCAGAACCAGTCCATCGACGATTCCGACGCCCCGCTCGCCCGGGACCTGCGCCTGCTGGTGCGCGAGCGGCTCAAGGACGGCGACAGCGACCAGCAGGTTCTGGACTTCATGGTCCAGCGCTATGGCGAGTTCGTGCTGCTGAAGCCGCGCTTCTCGTGGCGCAACGCGCTTTTGTGGGCGACGCCGGTGCTGGTGCTGGGGCTCGGCGCGCTGATGGCGAGCCTTGCCCTGCGCCGGCGCAGGACGCCCAAGGCGCCCGCCCTCTCGCCGGAGGAGGAGGCGCGCCTCGCCCGGCTCCTGGCGGAGGGCGAGGAGCCACGTCCCTCCGCCCCGCGCTGAGGGGGTCCGGCGTCAGCCCTCCCGCGGGCGGAGCGGCGCCGGCGGCGTCTCGAAATCCTGGTACACCGCCTCGGCGATGGGCAGCAGCGCCTCGCGCCCGCCCGGCCCGGTGACGGCGAAGCCGAAGCCCCGGTCGATCCAGGCGAAGGTGGACGCCTCCGTCCCGCCCGAGAAGCGGAAGGCGGTCTCGCCGCCCATGCTCGCCGCCACATAGAGGGTGAGGCGCTGGCCGGCGCCGCTTTCGTACATGAGCTGGGCCGCCGCGCCCTGACCGCCCGGAAGCAGGCGTCCGCCCATGAGGCGATAGCCGAAGCGGGTCAGGTCCGGCGCGGTGAGCGGCCGCCCCAGCCGTTTCGACAGCCAGCCGAGGAGATGGGCCTCGCGGGAGGCGTCCACCTCCACCGGATGGACCGCCTCCACCACGAAGGTGCGATAGGCGGCGCTCGCCTCCTGCGCCACCGAGGTGGTGGCGCCGGGCTGGGGCGGGGCGGGCGCCACGTGCGCCGCCAGGAAGCCGCCGCCGGCGCCGACGAGCAGCAGGGCGAGGCCGGCGGCCATCGCCCGGAGCCGGCCGGCGCGCCGCGCCGCCGCGGCCGCGCGGATGTTGGCGACGCGCAGCCGCGCGGGAATCGGCTCGGCATGGAGCGGCGCGAGCTGCTCGCGGAGCGAGGCGGCGATCTCCCGGTCGGCGGTCACGCCGGCGCGCGCGTCGGCATGGGCGGCAAGATAGGCCTCCACCTCGGCAAGGCGCCGGGAATCGAGCCGGCCGTCCACATAGGCGACGAGGTCGTCCTCGCCCAGGGGGGCGCCGGCCGGAACGCTGCCCTGGGGGCCGGTGGGTGCGCCGGGGACGGTCATTTCACTCTCCGCAGCAAGGGGGCGGTGCCGCGCTCCATCAGGCTCCGCAGCCGGGCGCGGGCGCGGGCGAGGCGCGACATCACCGTGCCGACCGGGATGTCGAGCACCCGTCCAGCCTCCTCATAGGTCAGGTCCTCCACGCCGATCAGCAGCAGCAGCGAACGGTGCTCCTCGGGCATCAGCGCCAGAGCGGCGAGGGCGTCGCGGGCCTCGAGCGCGCGCTCCTGGTCGGCGGGATAGGCCGGCTCGGGCGCGTCGTCGAGGGGAATCCCCGCGCCATGCCGCAGCCGGGCGCGGTGGGTATCCACATAAAGGTTGCGCAGGATGGCGAAGAGCCAGGCGCGCAGCTCCCCGTCCGGACGGCGCAGCATGCGCCGCGCCAGCGCCCGCTCCAGGCAGTCCTGCACCAGATCGTCCGCCGCGTCGCGGTCCCGCGCCAAAGCGAAGGCGTAGCGGCGCAGGGCGGGGATCTCGGCTTCGAGGCGGGTGTCGAAGGTGTCGCGCGCCATTGCGGCATCGGCCTGATCGAGCGGGTGGAGCGGGGCGGGCCCGGCCCGGAGCCGGGGCTCCGGGATGGGCCATCATTGCGGCAGGGGCCGCGGCGGGAAAGCCCGAATCAGGGCTGCGCCACCGTCCACGCCCCGTTCAGGAAGCCGTCGCCGGTGATGTCGCCGGGCTTCTTGTCCTTGGACCAGGTGTAGAGGGGATGGCCCTTGTAGGCCCACTGCTTGGCGCCGTCGTCGCGGGTGACGAGGGTCCACTCGCCCATGGCCGCGGCGCCCTCGCCGGCCTTCAGCGGCGGCCAGTTGGTGGCGCACGCGCCGGTGCAGGCGGACTTGCCGTCCATGTCCTTGGCGAAGACGTAGAGGGTCATGCCCTTGGCATCCACCAGGGTGGGGCCCTTGGCGGTCTCGGCCGTCTTGGCCGGCTCGGCGGCGAAGGCGGGGGCCGCGAACAGCGGCGCGGTGACGGCGCCGAGCAGGGCGGCGGCGAACAGGGCGGGACGGAAGGTCGAGGTCGTCATGGCGTGCCTCCTCATGGGTGGGCGTTGCATGGGATAGACGCCCGGGCCGCCGCTTTATTCCCGCCGGGGCGGAAAATTTCGCTCCGCCTGCCGTCACTGCTGTGTGATCGACATTACCGAACCGTAATCCGCTCGCCAGAGATCCGTAAGGCTTCGCCCCTTAGGTTGCGCAGCGAACCTGCCGGCGTGGCAGGACCTGAAGAGAGAGATGCGACCCACCATGACGAGCTCCGACAACACTCCTTCCGTGACGAAGCGCCGCCGCAATGCCCTGCTCGCGGGCGTCTTCGGCCTCGCGCTCGCCGGCGTCGTGGCCGGCCAGCTCACCCCTGCTCTCACCACGCCCGCCCTCGCCCAGATCACCACCAGCCAGCCGGCCGGCGCCTTCTCCTTCGCCGATATCGTCGAGAAGGTCTCGCCGTCCGTGGTCTCGGTGAAGGTGAAGAAGGACGCCGAGGACGTCACCGCCATGGGCGATGACGAGATGGGCGAGAACGTTCCGCCCCAGATCCGCGAGTTCCTGAAGCGCTTCGGCCTCGGCGAGGGTCGCGGCCCCATGGGCCCGCGCGGCCAGCGTCCGCACCGCGGCGAGCGCCCGGTGGTGGGCCAGGGCTCGGGCTTCATCATCTCCGCCGACGGCTATGTGGTGACCAACAACCACGTGGTGGACGGCGCCGACGAGGTGGACGTGACCACCACCGACGGCAAGGAATACCAGGCCAAGGTCATCGGCACCGATCCGCGCACCGACGTGGCGCTGCTGAAGATCGAGGGCGCCAAGGACCTGCCCTGGGTCAAGCTCGCCGACAGCGCCCCGCGCGTGGGCGACTGGGTGATCGCGGTGGGCAACCCGTTCGGCCTCGGCGGCACGGTGACCGCCGGCATCGTCTCGGCCCGCGGCCGCGACATCGGCTCCGGCCCCTATGACGACTTCATCCAGATCGACGCCCCCATCAACCGGGGCAATTCGGGCGGCCCGACCTTCTCGCTCAACGGCGAGGTGATCGGCATGAACACCGCCATCGTCTCGCCCTCCGGCGGCAACGTGGGCATCGCCTTCGCCATCCCGTCCGAGACGGTGCGGACCGTGGTGGACCAGCTCCGCTCCAGCGGCTCGGTGGCGCGCGGCTACATCGGCGTGCAGATCCAGCCGGTGACCGATGACCTCGCCTCCGGCCTCGGCCTCAAGGCGGCGGAAGGCGCCCTGGTCGCCCAGGTGCAGCCGAACACCCCCGGCGCCAAGGCAGGCCTGAAGGCCGGCGACGTCATCGTCAAGATGAACGACGAGGCCATCAAGGACGCCCGCGACCTCACCCGCAAGGTGGGCATGCAGAAGCCGGGCACCAAGGTGGAGCTGTCGGTCATCCGCGATACCAAGCCGATCGCCGTGTCGGTGGTGCTCGACCAGCTTCCCAAGGACGTGACGGCCCGCGCCGAGACGCCCGACCAGCAGGACGACAGCGCCGGCTCCGCCAAGGACCTGCCGCGCCTCGGCCTGCAGCTCGCTCCCGCCGGCAGCGTTGACGGCGCCGGCAAGGAAGGCGTCGTGGTCACCGGCGTGGTGCCGGGCGGCGCGGGCGAGCAGCGTGGCATCAAGACCGGCGACGTGATCCTGAAGGTCGGCGACAAGGTGGTCACCAGCCCGAAGGACGTGCGCGACGGCCTCGCCGCCGCCAAGGCCGGCGACCGCAAGGCGGTGCTGCTCCAGGTCAAGAGCAAGGAGGGCGTGCGCTTCGTCGCCATCACCCTCGACGACAAGGCCAAGGGCTGAGCCAGTCGGGCTGACGCCCGTTCGGCTGAGACAGCCCCGGCCGGATCCGCTCCGGCCGGGTGAGCCGCCGACCCGCTCAACCGCTGTCCGCCGGGCCGCCAAGCCGCCCGGCGGATTGCCGCAAGGCCTGCCGATCCCGGCTCTTCGGGCCTGAGGCGGCGCCCCCGTCGCCCCCAAGCCGCCTCGCCCGGAACGGCGCGGGATGTCCCTCGCGGGCTTCCCGCGCCACCTTCTGCCGTCCGCATGGATCTTGAGGAAGGGTGCGTTACAGTGGAACCGATTAGAGAGCTCGATTCGGACCACGTCCCCTCCATGCGCCTCCTGCTCGTCGAGGACGACCGCGACGCGGCGGACTACCTGCGCAAGGCCTTCCGCGAGGCGGGCCATGTGGTGGACCATGCCGCCGACGGCGAGGAGGGCCTCGCCCTCGCGCTCGACGCCAAATACGACGTGATGGTGGTGGACCGCATGCTGCCCCGCCGCGACGGCCTCTCGCTGGTGGCCGAGCTGCGCGGACGCGGCCACACCACGCCGGTGCTCATCCTCTCCGCGCTCGGCCAGGTGGACGACCGGGCGCAGGGCCTCCGGGCCGGCGGCGACGATTATCTGCCCAAGCCGTATGCCTTCACCGAGCTGCTCGCCCGGGTGGAGGCGCTCGCCCGCCGCGGCGGGCCGCAGTCGGCCGACACGGTCTACAGGGTGGCGGACCTCGAGCTTGACCGCCTCGCCCATCAGGTGAGCCGCGCCGGCCAGGAGATCGTGCTCCAGCCCCGCGAGTTCCGCCTGCTGGAATATCTCATGCGCCACGCCGGCCAGGTGGTGACCCGCACCATGCTGCTGGAAAATGTGTGGGACTACCATTTCGATCCGCAGACCAACGTGATCGACGTCCATGTCTCGCGCCTGCGCTCGAAGATCGACAAGGGTTTCGAGGTGCCGCTGATCCACACCGTGCGCGGTGCCGGCTACATGGTGCGGGCGGGGCAGAAGTGAGCCGTCCCGGCGCCGCCGCACCCCCCGCCGGGACCAGTACCGCGCCCAATACCGCGCCCCTTGCCAAGCCGGCGCCCCAATCATCGTCCAGGCCCAGGCCCATGGGTTTGCTGTCGCACCTCGCGCGCCTCATGCGCACCACCGCCTTCAAGCTGCTGGCGGCCTACCTCGTGGTGTTCGCGCTCTTCGCGGTGACGGTGATCGGCTACACGGCGTGGCACACCCGCCAGCTCATCCAGTCCCAGGTGGCGGACGACGTGGCCGCGCAGGTGCGCTTCCTCGCCGAGCAGTACGCCATCGGCGGCATCCAGCGGCTGGTCGTCGTCATCGACCGGCGCACCCGGCGGCCCGGCTCGTCCATCTATCTGCTCACCAATTTCCAGGGCGAGGTGCTGGCGACCAACATGATCGACCTGCCCATCGGCCTGCTCGACCGGGCGGGCACGCGCTTCGCCACCTACAAGCGGGCCGA
>JAFIHR010000350.1 GCA_017849325.1 Xanthobacter autotrophicus
CCGGCCGAGGCGCGGGTGCCGTTCGCGCTGGGGCTGGGCAATGGCTTCGTCATGGTCAGCCTCATGGGCACCGTGGGGGGCTATCTGCTGGCCGGAGAGCTGCCGGCGCCGCTGGCGGCGGGGCTGCTGTTCCTGACGCCCCTGTCCTTCTCGGTGCTCATGGTGCGCAATTCCAGTGCGGTGACCGACTGGCTCGCCCTCGTCGCCG
Organism: Xanthobacter autotrophicus; assembly: GCA_017849325.1. Lineage (GTDB taxonomy): Bacteria > Pseudomonadota > Alphaproteobacteria > Rhizobiales > Xanthobacteraceae > Xanthobacter > Xanthobacter autotrophicus_B. Next base: position 209 of record JAFIHR010000350.1, read on the forward strand.
GCTTCGTCATCCTGCCCCTGGTGATGCACCTCGAAGGCGGGCTGGACCTGATGCTGGCGGGCCTCGGCGGCGGCACCCTCGCCTATGTGGCGGGGCGGATGTGGCGGGGGCGGCGGGCATGAGCCATGGCTGGAGCGAGGCGGGCGCCATCATGGTGGTGCTGCTGGTGGGCTTCCTGCCCACCGAGGTGTGGCGCGCCATGGCGGTGCTGGCCGGCCGCCGGGTGGAGGCGGGCAGCGAGGTGTTCCACTGGGTGAAGGCGGTGGCGGCGGCGCTGCTCGCGGCGGTGATCGCGCGCCTGCTGCTGGTGCCGGCGGGGCCGCTCGCTTTGATGCCGCTGGCGCTGCGCCTCGGGGCGGTGGCGGGCGGCGTCGCCAGCTTCGCGCTGTTCCGTCGCTCGGTCTTCTTCGGCGTGGTGGCCGGCGAGGTCATCCTGGTGGGTGGCGCGCTGCTGCTGGGCATCTAGGGCGCGACTGCGACCGGGCGGAACGATCGGCCTCAGGTGCCGACCCTGCCCCCGCCGGTGCGGGTGATGACCACCACCGCGGGGCGCGGCGGCAGGCCCGATCCGCGGTCCGGCCAGCGGGTGCTGGGGGCGTCGAAGGTCGAGCCTTCGCCGGGATGCTGGACCGCCACGAAGAAGGACGTGTCGTCGGGCGTGAAGAACGGCCCGCACATCTCGGCGCCCATGGGCACCGCGTAAAGGTGCTTGGCGGTGCCGCGCGCCGGGCCCTGGGTTTCCAGCGCCCAGATGCCGTCGGTGCGCTGGGTTAAGGACGGCGTGTTGCCGTCGGTGGCCACCCACAGGCGGCCCAGGTGGTCCACCGCGCAATTGTCCGGATTGGCGAACCAGCTGGCATCGCCGGTACCCGGTGCGAAAATGGGGTTGGTGGCGCTGCGCGTGCCCTCGGGCTTGCCGCACAGCACGAGCAGGTCCCAGGCGAAGCTGTCGGCGGCGTGGTCGCCGCCCGCGGGGGTGATCTCGATGATGTGGCCGCCGGTGTTGTGCTTGCGCGGATTGGCCCTGTCGGTCTCGGTGCGCTCCTTGTTGTTGGTGAGCATCACATAGACCTTGCCACTCCTCGGATCGGCCTCCACGTCCTCCGGCCGGTCCATGGGCGTGGCCTTGAGGGCGGTGGCGGCGGCGCGGGTGTTGATGAGCACGTCGGTCGCGCTGAAGCCCTCGGCGCTGGTCAGCGGAACCCAGGTGCCGGTGCCGTCATCGCGGAAGATGGCGACCGAGAGCGCGCCGTCGTCGAGCAGGTTCGCGTTGGCGGCGCGGTCCGCCGTGTCCACCTTGGCCGTGCTGACGAAGCGGTAGACGTGCTGGTTGGCTTCGTCGTCGCCCATATAGACCACGAGGCGGCCGTCGGTGTTCGTCAGGTTGGCTGCGGCCTCGTGCTTGAGGCGGCCGAGGGCGGTGCGCTTCTTCGGCGTGGAAGCCGGATGGAACGGGTCGATCTCCACCACCCAGCCGAAGCGGTTGGGCTCGTTCGGAGCCTTGGAGACGTCGAAGCGGTCGACGAACCGGCCCCAGGCGTAATCGCCGGCGGGAACGGTGTAGAGCGCGAGCGCCGCGGCGTCGGGATGGCCCTCGGTCGAGCCCATGAAATAGACGTCGAAATTCTCCTCGCAGGAGAGCCAGGTGCCCCATGGCGTGACGCCGCCCGAGCAATTGTTCACCATGCCCCGCACGAGGCGGCCGGTGGTGTCGTCGGCGGTGCGCAGGCGGGCATCGCCGGCGGCCGGCCCGGTGATCTCGATGGGCGTGTCGGCGGTGATGCGCCGGGCGAAGCGGGACCCGGGGACCACCGTCCAGGTCTCGCCCTCGCGCCTGATCTCGATCACCGAGCCGCCATGGGCGGCCATCTCGATGGCGACCTGCTCGGCGGTGAGCCCTTGGAAGCCGTGCTTGCGGTCCTGCCGCGCCACGCCGGGGAACATCAGCTCCTCGTTGGTGTATTCGTGATTGACCACGAGCAGGCCGTGGGCCGACGGATCCGCCGCGCCCGGCATCGGGATGTAGCCCACGAAATCGTTGTTGTAGCCGAACTGCCGGGCCTGCGCGGCGGCGGTCTGGGCGCCGGGGGCGAAGCCGGGCGCATCCTCCAGCACCGGCTCGCCCCAGCGGATGAGAACCTGCGCCGTGTGACCGGGGGCGACGTGGTGATCGTCGTCCGGGGCGGCGACCAGCTCGGTGAAGGGGAAGCGCGTGAGCTCGTCGGCGGCGGCTGCCGGAAGCGGTGCCGCGCCGCCGGCGGCGGAGCTGTCCGCGAGAGCAGCCGCGGGTCCGGCCGCGGCGAAAGCGGCGGCGCCCGCCATGCCTTTGAGGATCTCGCGCCGGCCGTAGCGGGCCTCGACCAGCTCGGCGAAGCTGGGGGCGCGGGCGGAGATGGCGGATGCGTCGCCGACGGTCTGCGACGGGGGAGGGGCCTTGCGGATCATGTCTGGGGGCTCGCGGGCTGGCGACTCCCATAAAACCTACGGCCGCACCGTGACGGGCGTGCAACAGGAGCGGGCAGGGCAAGCCGCGCTCTTCGGCCGTGCGCCGCAGCCGGGCCGGGCGCTGCCGCCGCCAACGAAAAGGGGCGCCCGAGGGCGCCCCTTCCGGATCGACCGATCTGCGGTGGCCGCGGGCCCCGAGGGGCTGCGGCGCGCCGGGATCAGACCGAGTAGTACATATCGAACTCGACCGGGTGCGGCGTCATTTCGAAACGCATCACCTCTTCCATCTTCAGGTCGATGTAGGACTCGATGAAGTCCTTCTGGAACACA
>JAFIHR010000351.1 GCA_017849325.1 Xanthobacter autotrophicus
ATGCGCCTCGATCAGCTCCAGGCCCTTGTTCATCAGGGTCGCCGAATCGATGGTGATCTTGGCGCCCATGGACCAGTTGGGGTGCTTCAGCGCATCGGCGGGGGTGGCGCGGGCGATCTCCTCCCGGCTTTTGCAGCGGAACGGGCCGCCGGAAGCGGTGAGCGTCACCTTCTCCACCGCCTTGCCCGGCGCGGCGGAGAGCGCCTGGAAGATGGCGTTGTGCTCGCTGTCCATGGGCAGGAGCTCGACGCCGCGGCGCTCGGCCTCGCCCATGAAGAAGGCGCCGGCCGCCACGAGGCATTCCTTGTTGGCGAGGGCGATCCGCCGGCCCTTTCCGAAGGCCGCCACGGTCGGCGCGAGGCCGGCGACGCCGACGATGGCGCTCACCACCATGTCGGCCTCGCGCGCCGCCGCCTCCAGGACCGCCGACGGCCCGGCGCCGGAAGCGATGCCGCTGCCGCCGAGCGCCTCGGCCAGCGCCCGCCCGCCCGCCGGATCGGCGATGGCGGCGAACTTCGCCTTCAGCCGGCGCGCCACCTCGGCGAGGGCCGCCGCGTCGCGCCCGCCCACCACCGCCTCGACGGCGAAGCGGCCGGGCACGTCGGCGAGCAGCTTTTCCACCGATTGGCCGATGGAGCCGGTGGCTCCGAGGAGGGAGAGGCGGATCATGAAACGTCTTCTACCACAACAGGAGCCCGACCGCAGGGCTGCCCGGCGCCCGCAGCTCGGCGATCAGCAGCGCCATCAGCGAGGCGCCGGCGAAGCTGTCGAGCCGGTCCAGCAGGCCGCCGTGGCCGGGGATGAGATGGCTCGCATCCTTCACGCCGAACAACCGCTTCAGCGCCGATTCCGCGAGGTCGCCGCACTGGGCGGCGGTGCTCATGGCGAGCGCCACCAGGGCCAGCGGCCAGGAGAAGGGCAGGTCCCAGAACAGCGCCACGAGCAGGGCGGCCACGACGCCGGCCACCAGGCCGCCGATGGCGCCGGAGCGGGTCTTGTTGGGCGAGACGCTCGGCCACAGCTTGGGCCCGCCCACGGCGCGGCCGACGAAATAGGCGAAGATGTCGGTGCCCCACACCACGGCGTAGATGAACACCACCGCGACGAAGCCCAGGTCCCCTGCCCCGCGCAGCGCCATCACCGGCAGCACCGTGGCCCCGGCCCACAACAGGCCGCCCACCGCCCAGCCGCTCTGCCGCGGCACCGCGAAGGCGCAGGCCGCCGCCCCCAGCAGCATCGCGCTCAGGGCATAGGAGTGGGACCCGAGGTGCAGCAGCAGGCTGGCGCACACCAGCGCCCCGCCGGCCACCGCGAACCAGATCCGCTCGTTGGACAGCCGCGCGACGCCGGACCATTCATGCAGCAGCACGAGCCCGGCGAGCCCCCACATCAGCACGAACAGCGGCCCGCCGAGCCAGGTGATGCCGAGCACCACCGGCACGAGCACCAGAGCGGACAGGGTGCGCTGCTTCAGATCGCTTCCACCGATGACGAGCATCAAGGGCCCGCGCGCTTGGTGACGCCGCCGAACCGGCGGTCGCGCTGCTGGTATTCGGCGATGGCGGCGGAGAGCGACGCCTCGTCGAAATCGGGCCAGTAGATCGGCAGGAAGACGAACTCGGCATAGGCCGCCTGCCACAGCAGGAAGTTGGACAGCCGCTGCTCCCCGGAGGTGCGCACGATGAGGTCGGGATCGGGAATGCCGGCGGTGTCGAGGTGGCTGGAGATGGTCTCCACCGTCACATCCTCGGGGCGGATGCGCCCGGCCGCCGCCTCGGCCGCGATCTTCGCCGCCGCCGCCGCGATCTCCTGGCGCGAGCCGTAGTTGAAGGCCACCACCAGGGTGAGGCCGGCATTGTCGCGGGTCAGCGCCTCCGCCTCCTCCAGGAGAGAGCGGATCTCGGGCGCCAGCGAGGAGCGCTCGCCGATCACCTTGATGCGCACCCCCGCCCGGTGGAGCACGGCGAGGTCGTGGCGCAGGAACAGCTTCAGAAGCCCCATGAGCTCGGAAACCTCGCTCAGCGGCCGCGACCAGTTCTCGCTGGAGAAGCTGTAGATGGTGAGGTAGCGGATGCCGAGCCCACGCGCCGCGCGCACGCAGCGGCGCAGCGCCTCCACCCCGCGCCGGTGGCCTTCCACCCGCGGCAGGTTGCGCGCCGTGGCCCAGCGCCCGTTGCCGTCCATGATGATGCCCACATGCACCGGCACGCCGGATCCCGCCCCCTCGGGGGTGCTATCGTTGGAGCCGGCCGCATTGCGGGCCATGGATGGTTCCGGCGTCACGGCCGTCTCCCTGGGGCGTCGTCCGGCGAAGCGGTGTCCGTCGCGGGACGCAAACGCGTTGAAGCTGGATTCTAGAGCATGTTCCGCGCGTTGGCGAAACGCGACACCCCTCAGCGCCAGCCTAGACGGCGAGGATTTCCTTTTCCTTCTGCGCCAGGGTCTGATCGACCTCGACGATGGAATCGTCGGTGGCCTTCTGGACGTCCTTGGAAAGGCGCTCGATGTCATCGGAACTCATCTCGGCGTCCTTTTCCAGCTTCTTGAGCTGGTCGAGTCCGTCGCGGCGCACATGCCGCACCGAGACGCGGGCCGCCTCGGCATATTTGTGGGCCACCTTCACCAGCTCCTGGCGGCGCTCCTGGTTGAGTTCCGGGATGCGCAAGCGCAGCACCTGGCCTTCGGTGTTGGGGTTGAGGCCGAGGTTGCTCTCGCGGATGGCCTTCTCCACCGGGCCGACCATGCTGCGGTCCCACACCTGCACCGACAGCAGGCGCGCCTCGGGCACGGAAACCGTGGCCACCTGGTTCAGCGGCATGCGCGCGCCATAGGCCTCCACGGTGATGGGGTCGAGCAGGTTCGCCGAAGCGCGTCCCGTCCGCAGGCCGGCCAGTTCGTCGCGCAGCACGTTCACCGCGCCCTGCATGCGGCGCTTGAGATCGGCGAGGTCGAAGGCCCCGGTGGTCATGGCAATCCTCTTGATTGTTGCGTGGCGGGCCCGGCAGGCCGGGCGGAACGGTAACGGCAGCTGACCGCCTTATGGCGCACGTCGGCTCCGATGCCCATGGAAATGTGGCGCAAACCGCCGCGACGCTCCCCAGATTTCGAGCCCGGGCCGAACGGACGCCCCGCCCCCGGGCCCTTGGTTCTTGCTCCCCTGCCCGCTCTCAG
>JAFIHR010000352.1 GCA_017849325.1 Xanthobacter autotrophicus
CGGCGCGGCGCGCCCGCCACCAGCGACAGCGACGAGCGGTGAGCCGCAGGGCGGTCCGCGCGCCCGTGGCGGAACCGCCGCCCGCGGGCGAGCCGGGCCATGACTGCCCGCTCTGCCCCCGCCTCGTCGCCTTCCGGCAGGAATGGCGCGCGGCCGAACCCGCCTGGCACAATGCGCCGGTGCCCTGCTTCGGGCCCAAGGATGCGCGCCTCCTGATCGTCGGGCTTGCTCCGGGACTGCGCGGGGCCAACCGCACCGGGCGGCCGTTCACCGGCGATTATGCCGGCGACCTGCTCTATGGCACGCTGACGGCGTTCGGTTTCGCCGAGGGCAGCTATGCCGCCCACGCCGCCGACGGGCTGCGGCTCAAGGAAGCCCGCATCGTCAACGCGGTGCGCTGCGTGCCGCCGCAGAACAAGCCGACCCCGGAAGAGATCCGCACCTGCCGCGCCTTCCTCGCCGGCGCCATCGCCGAGATGCCGCGCGTCCGGGCCATCGTCACCCTGGGCAAGATCGCCCATGATTCCACCCTGGTCGCGCTCGGCGCCCGCGCCGCCCATCTGCCCTTCGCCCATGGGGCGGCGGGCGACATCGCGGGCCGGCGCGTCTTCGCCAGCTATCATTGCTCGCGCTACAACACCAATACGGGCCGGCTCACGCCCGCCATGTTCGAAAGCGTCTTTGCTGCGGCGCGCGCCTATCTGTCCTCGTCCTCGCCATCGGTTTCCGCCGCGGCCGCCAGCGCCTGAAAGTGCGCGATCACCTGGCGGGCGCTCCCGTCCGGCGGGAACACCGGATAGAAGACGTGGGAGATGGCGCCCTCGTCCACGATGAGGGTGATGCGCTTCAGGAGCACCTTCCCCTCCACCGTGAAGCTCGGCAGGTCGATGGCGCTGGCGAAGGCCCGCCCGGCGTCGGACAGCAGCGGGAACGGCAGGCCGAGCCGGTCCACCACCTCCTTCTGCACCGCCGTCTCCTGCACCGACAGGCCGAAGACATGGGCGAAGCCGATGTCCTTCAGCGCAGTGAACGCATCGCGGAAGCCGCAGGCCTGCGGGGTGCAGCCGCGCGCGCCAGGGATGGCGTCCCAGCCCTCCGGCAGGGGCTCGCCGGGCACGCCGGTGCGCGGATAGACATAGACCACCGCGCGGCCCGAGAGAGCCGACAGATCCACCTGGCGCCCGTCCGTCGCGGGCAGAGGAATGATCGGCAGCTCCAGCCCCGGCAGGTGGCTCGCGGCGCCGTCATCCTCCGGAACGGGCAGATTGTCCGGCAGCATCTCGTAGCTGGTCATGGAGGTCCTCCCACAGACGGCGGGTTCAGCCCGAAAGCCAGTGCCACCGCGCCGGCCGGCACGCAAGCCCGGCCCTGGAAAACCGCACGGGGGTGGAAGCCGCGCCGGGGCCGGCGATCAGCCGCGATCGCGCAGCAGGCGGGCCTTGTCGCGCTCCCAGGAGCGCTCCTTCAGCGCCTCGCGCTTGTCATGGGTCTTGCGGCCCTTGGCGAGGGCCAGCTCCACCTTGGCGCGGCCGCGATCGTTGAAATAGATCTTCAGCGGCACCACCGTCATGCCCTCGCGCTCCACCCCCTGGCCGAGCTTGGCGATCTCGCGCTTGTGAAGCAGCAGCTTGCGCGGCCGGCGGGTCTCGTGGTTGAAGCGGTTGGCCTCGAGATATTCCGGGATATAGGCATTGTAGAGCCACATCTCGCCGTTCTTCTGGGCGGCGTAGCTCTCGGCGATGGTGGCCTTGCCGGTGCGCAGGCTCTTGACCTCGGTGCCCGTCAGCGAGATGCCGGCCTCGAACACCTCGCCGATCTCGAAATCGAACCGGGCGCGCCGGTTGTCGGCGGCGATCCTGCGGGGCGCATCGGTCTTCTTGTTGCTCATGGTGCGGAACATGGTCCCGCCGAAGGTTGCAGGCAAGCGGCCATTCACAGCCTTTCGCGCCGTCCGACAGCGTTGAGGGAGGTTTTCATGAAGATCGCGATCCAGGGCGCCGGCGTGGTCGGTCCCACCCTCGCCTTCTGGCTCCTGCGCGGCGGCCATGAGGTCACGCTGATCGAGCAGGCGCCTTATTTCAGGGCCGGCGGCTATGTGATCGACTTCTGGGGCCTCGGCTACACCATCGCCGAGCGCATGGGGCTCATCGAGGCCGTTCGCGCCCACGGCTATCAGGTGGAGGAGGTGCGCCTTGTGAACGAGAGGGGCGCACGGGTCGGCGGCTTTTCGGCGGATGTCTTCGGGCGCATGACGAAGGGCCGCTTCACCAGCCTGCCGCGCGGCGACCTCGCCCGGATCATCTTCGATGCGGTGCAGGACAAGGTGGAGACCCGCTTCGGCGACAGCGTGGCCGCGATCAGTGACGCCAGCGACGGCGTGGATGTGACGCTGGAGAGCGGCGCCACCCGCCGTTTCGATCTCCTGGTGGGGGCCGATGGCCTGCACTCGCGCGTCCGAAGCCTGCTGTGGGGCGCGCAGACCGCGTTCGAACGGCCCATGGGCTTCTATGTGGCCGCCTTCCGGGCGAGCGGCTATCCGCGGCGCGACGAGAACGTCTATCTGTCCTATGCCGAGCCCGGCCGCTCCATCGCGCGCTTTTCCATGCGCAATGACGAGACGCTGTTTCTCTTCATCTTCGCCGCAGCCCGGCTCCCCGGCGCCGAGCCCCATGACGACGCCGGGCGAAAGGCGGCGCTCAAGGCCATCTTCGGCGCCAGCGGCTGGGAGGCACGGGAGATTCTTGAGGCGCTGGAGAGCGCTGACACGGAGCTCTATTTCGATCGCGTCAGCCAGATCGAGGTGCTGCACTGGAGCTTGGGCCGCACCGTGCTGCTCGGCGATGCGGCGGCCTGCGTGTCGCTGCTCGCCGGCGAGGGCACCGGGCTCGGCATGACGGAAGCCTATGTGCTCGCGGGCGAGCTGCAGCGGGCGGCGGGCGATATCCCCGCCGCCCTCAAGGCCTATGAGGCGCGGCTCCGGCCCTTCCTTCTGAAGAAGCAGGCGTCGGCCCGCGCGCTCGCCTCATCCTTCGCGCCGGCGACCGGGTTCGGCATCTGGGTTCGGCAGGCGGTGACGCGGCTCATGGTCTTCCCGCCCGTGGCGGACTTCTTCATGGGCCGCAGCCTCAGGGACGATTTCGACCTGCCGGACTATGAGGGGCGCTAGTTCAGCAGCCCCGCATGGACCATGGCCGAGCGCACCACCGCCTTGGTGGTGTCGGACACCGGCACCATGGGCAGGCGCACCTCGTCGGTGATCTTGCCGAGCAGCGAGAGGGCATATTTCGTGGGCGTGGGGTTGGTCTCCACGAACAGCGCCGAATGCAGCGGCATGAGCTGGTCCTGGATGGCGAGGGCGGTCTTGAAATCGCCGGCGAGGCAGGCGTTCTGGAAATTGGCGCACAGCCGCGGGGCGACGTTGGAGGTCACGGAAATGCAGCCGTGCCCGCCGTGCGCCATGAAGCCGAGCGCGGTGGCATCCTCGCCCGAGAGCTGGATGAAGTCCGTCCCCAGGGTCTGGCGCTGCAGCGAGACGCGGGCGAGATTGGCGGTCGCGTCCTTCACGCCGACGATGTTCTTCACCTCGAACAGCCGCGCCATGGTCTCCACCGACATGTCGATCACCGAGCGGCTCGGGATGTTGTAGATGAAGATCGGCAGGTCCACCGCCTCGGCCACCGCCTTGAAGTGCTGGTAGAGGCCTTCCTGGGTGGGCTTGTTGTAGTATGGCGTGACCAGCAGCAGCGCGTTGGCGCCCACGCTCTTGGCGTGCTGGCCCAGCGCGATGGATTCCACCGTGTTGTTCGACCCGGCGCCGGCGATCACCGGCACGCGGCCCGCCGCCTGCTCCACCGCCCAGGAGACGAGCCGGTTGTGCTCCTCGTGGGTCAGCGTCGGGCTCTCGCCCGTGGTGCCCACCGGCACAAGACCGTGCGTGCCCTCGGCGATCTGCCAGTCCACGAGGCCGCGGAAGGCTTTTTCGTCGAGCGCGCCGTTGCGGAACGGGCTGACGAGGGCCGTGAACGAGCCGCGGAACGGGGACGGAGAAGGCAGTGGCGACATGGCGAACGCCTGATTCCTGAACTGGCAAGGTGAAGGTCCGGCGCGGCATGGGAACCGGCGCCGGCCGGTGCTGGCCGCCGGGCGAGGCTCCGGCGGAACGCTTCAGATAGCGCTTTGTGCCGCGCCCGGAAAGGGCAAGGCGCGCCCACCGGCACCGCAGCCGTGGTTTTGCCCGGTTCCTCGGGCATTTTGTTTAGGAAATCATCAAGACTGGTGCCTCAACATCCGCTCGATCGCGAGAAGCCCCGCCGCCCAAGGATGAATCATGTCGCCTCTGTCCAAGCTGATCAGCGTGAGCACCCTGGCGCTTAGCGTGGCGCTCGCCGGTTCCGCCTGGGGTGCATCGGACAGCGCTCAGCCCAAGCCGCCGGCCAAGCCGGCCGCGCTCAAGGACAGCAAGTCGTCGGCCGCAAAGCCGGCGACCTCGGCGAAATCCTCCAAGGACGCCAAGTCCGGCAAGGAAGCCAAATCCGGCAAGGATTCGAAGTCCGGCAAAGAGGCCAAGGCCGGTGCGCCGACGCCGCCGGCCAAGCCGAAGCCGGGCCAGGCGGCGTCCGCCCCCCTGCCCCCGCGCGGCAAGTCCACAGCGTCCGGCGACCTGCCGCGGCGCGGTTCCGCGGTCGCCTCCGCTTATGCCGCGCCGACGCCGCGCTCCGCCCCGCCGGCCATGTCCGCCTCCTCGTCCATCAACCAGGGCGACCTGCGCACCCTGGTGAATGCCGTGAACGCCGCCAATGCGGGTCGGGGCACCGAGGCGTTGAGCCAGGCCAGCTCCATGAGCGATCCCGTGGCGCGCAAGCTCGTGACCTGGCTCGTCATCCGCAACGCGCCGAACGATCTCGGCTTCGACAATATCAACACCTTCCTCCAGGAGGAGCCGGGCTGGCCCACCCAGTCCACCCTGCGCCGCCGCGCGGAGCGGGTGATGCTGGCCGAGCAGACCCGGCCGGAGAAGGTGTTCGCCTTCTTCAACGAGCGCCCGCCGCTTTCCGGCGAAGGCAAGATCGCCCTCGCCCGCGCGCTGGCCGCCCAGGGCAAGACCTCGGACGCCGCCGACTGGGTGCGCGACGCCTGGCGCGAGGACGAGCTATCGGAACGCACGGAATCGCTGGTGCTCGGCGAGTTCGGCGTCGTCCTCACCCGCGCCGATCACATGGCCCGGGCCGCCCGCTTCAGCTACAAGCCGGACAGCGAGCGCGCCCTCAGGGCCGCTTCCCGCGCCGGCTCGGACGTGGTCGCCCTCACCAGGGCGCGCCTCGCCCTCGCCCGCAAGGATTCCGATGGCCCGCGCCTCCTCGCCGCCGTGCCCGGGAACCTGTCCGGCGAGCCCGCCTACCTGTTCGCCAAGGCGCAGATGCTGCGGCGGGCCGACAAGCCGCAGGAAGCGGCGCAATATCTGCTGCGCGGACCCAAGAGCCAGTCCGAGGCCGGCGATTCCGACGAATGGTGGATCGAGCGCCGGCTGGTCTCGCGCGAGCTGCTCGATGCCGGCGATGCCGCCACCGCTTATCGCGTCGCCGCCACCGGCGCCACGCCGGCCGCCGACAATTACCGCGCCGAGCAGCAGTTCACCGCCGGCTGGATCGCCCTGCGCTTCCTGCACGACCCGCGCAAGGCGGCCGAGCATTTCGCCAAGGTGGACGACAAGCAGGACAATCCCATCGCCCTCGCCCGCGCCGCCTATTGGCAGGCCCGCGCCGCCGAGGCCATGGGCAACGGCTCGCAGGCCCAGCAGCTCTACCGCTCCGCCTCGCGCTTCTCGACGACCTATTACGGCCAGCTCGCCCGGGTGAAGCTCGGCCTGCCGCCGGTGGACCTGAGGGGCGTGCGCCCGTCGGCCGAGTCGCGCGCCAATTTCGCGCGGCTGGAGCCGGCGAAGGCGATCCGCATGCTCTACGCCATCAACGAGCCCACCATCGCCATGACCATGTATTACGACCTGGCGTGGCGGCTTGAGGATTCCGGCCAGCTCGCCCTGCTCTACGAGCTCGCGGAGGCCAATGACGATGCCCGCGGCGCCCTGGTGGTGGGCAAGGAGAGCGTGGCCATGGGCCATCCCCTCGACCGCGAGGCCTTCCCCACCTTCGGCATTCCCAGCTACAGCCCCATCGGCGATTCGGTGGACAAGGCGGCGGTCTATGCCATCACCCGGCAGGAGAGCCAGTTCAACGCCCGCACCCTCTCCAGCGCCCAGGCCATGGGGCTGATGCAGGTGACGCCAGATGCCGCCCAGCAGGTGGCGAAGATCACCGGCGCCACCTACAACCGCCAGCGGCTGATGTCCGACCAGTCCTACAACGTGCAGTTCGGCGCCGCCGAGCTGGGCGAGCTGGTGCGCATCTATGACGGCAATTACGCCATGAGCTTCGCCGCCTACAACGCCGGGCGCGGCAGCGTGCGCAAGTGGATCGACCGCTATGGCGACCCGCGCGACCCGAGCGTGGACGTGGTGGACTGGGTGGAGCTGATCCCGTACTCCGAGACCCGCAATTACGTGCAGCGGGTGATGGAGAACTACCAGGTCTACAAGGTGCTGTTCAACGTCCCCTCCAAGCTGCAGATGGAAGCGGACCTGCGCGGCAGCCGCTGACAGGGCGCCCAAGACCGGCGTCCCTCGCCTTGCTGACGCCCTTGGCCCTGCTGCGGCCGGGGGAGCGCGCCGTTACGGCTCGACCTGTGATGCCTTCCCGTCCCGCAGGTGGAATGGCGCCGTTCTGGTGAGGGATTGGAGCCAGGGCAGGTCTTTTGATCCGGCCGGGGCGCCGTGAGCCTTGTCGCGCCATCAACCCCGTCACTCACCACCACTGCGCTGCCCGCGGGTGAGCGCGCGACGCAGCGGGCGCGAACCAGCCCCTCCGGCACCCACCGTCCCATCAGACGGGGCACAGACTCCACGAGTGGGGCAGGCCTCGAACGCCCCCTGAGCGCCCTCTGCGCTTCGCATCATTTCCGGCGCGGCGGGTGCAGCTCCTGCGGCGGCGTGCCGGAGAGCACCGCCTTCGCCTGTCCGATCCAGCCCTCCCGCTCGATGCGGCCGGGAAAGGCGAGATAGCTGCCCACCCATTCCGCCTCCTCGGGCGTCCACGCCGCAATCTGGCTGAAATGGAAGATGCCGAGCCGATGCAGCGCCCGCTCGTTCACCGGGCCGATGCCCTTGAGCAGCTTGAGATCGTCCGGCCGGCCGGCCTGCGGCGCTCCGAGCACCGGCGGCTTGCGTCCGGGATGGGACGGCTCCGCCACCGGCAGTCCGGCGAACAGATCGAAGGCCGGCTGCGCACCGGGGCCGGCGTGGCCCGGCGTCGTCCCGCCCGTGGCGCTGACGGCCGGCGCCGTGCCTGAGGGAACGACGTGCTGACCGGGAGAGGGCGATGCCGGCCCGCCCGTTCCTCCCGGCACCGCCGGGCTGTGATCCGTCCCGCTCTCAGGCGTAGTGACGGGCGGCGGCACATCCGGGCGCCCCGCATCGTCGTCACCGTCCCTATCCACCGGCGAGGCCGGGCGGCGGGACGAAGCCTCGGACCCCGGCGGTGGGCCAGAGCCGTCCCCCTGCCCCTGCCCGTCCGGAAAGACCGAAGTGCCATTGACGCCCGGCCGCGCGCCCTGTCCCGGCGGAACGCCCTCGGCCGGGTCCGCACCGCCTCGGCCGATCCCCGCGGCGCTCCGGCGCCCGGCGTCGGCCGCTCCGGGTGATGCGGTCCCCGCTCCGTTGCGCCCCGCCTTCGCCCCGGCACCCGAGGGAGCCGGCTGCGTGACCTTCGCGGACGCCCCCTTATCCCCCGTGGGCGGCGCGGATGCCGTCGGCGGCACGACGCCATCAGACGGCCCTTGGCCGGCCTCCAATTCCTTCGGCGCCGGAACGGGAGAGGCGCCGGATGCGCTCCCGGCTGCGTCCGGTGGCACCGCCTCGATGCCGCCGACGGAGGCGCCGGGAGCCCAAGTGCCGGGCGGCGCCTCGCCCTCCGCCCGCGGGGGCGCGCCACCCGTGCCGTCCGGTGCGGCAAGCGCCGTCTCCGTGCCGGCCTTCGGCGCACGCCCCTGCTGCGCCATCTCCCGCGCGACCTGCCGCGCGCCGAGCTGGAGCCGCAGGATCAGGCCGCCGAGCAGACCCACCGCAAAGGTGAGGGCCAGCAGCAGCAGCGTGTCGAACGTATAGGCGCTCATGGCCGCGGCGCTCCCGCGCGGGCGAGCGCGAAGAAGCCGGTGGCGAAGCCGATGAGGAGCGCGCCCAGCATGTAGGGCCACAGCATGGTCGCAAGATAGATCATGGCGTCGGCCCCTCCTTCACCACCAGCTCGATGCGCCGGTTCCGGGC
>JAFIHR010000353.1 GCA_017849325.1 Xanthobacter autotrophicus
GATCGGCGGCAAGTCCAACACCGGCGAGGGCGGCGAGGAGCCGGAGCGCTTCAAGCCGCTGCCCAACGGCGATTCCATGCGCTCGGCCATCAAGCAGGTGGCCTCGGGCCGGTTCGGCGTGACCGCGGAATATCTCGTCAATGCCGACGTGATGCAGATCAAGGTGGCCCAGGGCGCCAAGCCCGGCGAAGGCGGCCAGCTGCCCGGCCACAAGGTGGATGCGGTGATCGCCAAGGTGCGCCACTCCACCCCCGGCGTCGGCCTCATCTCGCCGCCGCCGCACCACGACATCTATTCCATCGAGGACCTGGCGCAGCTCATCTACGACCTGAAGAACGTCAATCCCGATGCGGACGTGTCGGTGAAGCTGGTGTCGGAAGTGGGCGTGGGCACGGTTGCCGCCGGCGTCGCCAAGGCGCGCGCCGACCACATCACCATCTCCGGCTTCGAGGGCGGCACCGGCGCCTCGCCGCTGACCTCCATCAAGCACGCCGGCTCGCCGTGGGAGATGGGCCTCGCCGAGACCCAGCAGACCCTGGTGGCCAACCGCCTGCGCTCGCGCGTCGCGCTGCAGGTGGACGGCGGCTTCCGCACCGGCCGCGACGTGGTGGTGGGCGCCTTGCTCGGCGCCGACGAGTTCGCCTTCTCCACCGCGCCGCTGATCGCGGCGGGCTGCATCATGATGCGCAAGTGCCACCTCAACACCTGCCCGGTGGGCGTCGCCACCCAGGACCCGGTGCTGCGCAAGCGCTTCAAGGGCACCCCCGAGCACGTCATCAACTACTTCTTCTTCGTGGCGGAAGAGGTGCGCGAATACATGGCGCAGCTCGGCTTCCGCACCATGAGCGAGATGGTGGGCCGGGTGGACGTGCTCGACCAGCAGAAGGCCATCGACCACTGGAAGGCCAAGGGCCTCGACTTCTCCAAGGTGTTCGCCAAGGCCGACGTGCCGGCCGACGTGGGCATCCGCCACACCGAGCGCCAGCACCACCCCATCGACACGGTGCTCGACCGCACCCTGATCGAGAAGGCCATGCCGGCCCTTGAAAACGGCACGCCGGTGGTGATCGACACGCCGATCCGCTCGGTGGACCGCTCGGCGGGCGCCATGCTCGCGGGCGCCGTGGCCAAGCGCTACGGCCACCAGGGTCTCGGCGACGACACCATCCACGTCAACCTCACCGGCACCGCGGGCCAGTCGTTCGGCGCCTTCCTCGCGGCGGGCGTCACCTTCGAGCTGACCGGCGAGGCCAACGACTATGTGGGCAAGGGCCTGTCGGGCGGGCGCATCATCGTCAAGCCGCCGGCGCACAGCGCCATCGTGCCGGAGGAGTCCATCATCGTCGGCAACACGGTGATGTACGGCGCCATCGAGGGCGAGTGCTACTTCCGCGGCGTGGCCGGCGAGCGCTTCGCGGTGCGCAACTCGGGCGCCATCGCGGTGGTCGAGGGCACCGGCGACCACGGCTGTGAGTACATGACCGGCGGCATCGTGGTGGTGATCGGCCCCACCGGGCGCAATTTCGCGGCCGGCATGTCGGGCGGCGTGGCCTATGTGCTCGACGAGGACAAGACCTTCGCCAAGCGCTGCAACCTCTCCATGGTGGACCTCGAGCCGGTGGAAGAGGAGGAGGACCTGCTGGAGCGCCTCCACCACCACGGCGGCGACCTGGAGTTCAAGGGCCGCATCGACGTGCAGGGCGACCTCTCGCGCCACGACGAGGAGCGCCTGCACCAGCTCATCGTCAAGCACCTGCACTTCACCGGCTCGGCGCGGGCGCAGGCGATCCTCGACAATTGGGCGGACTACCGCTCCAAGTTCGTGAAGGTGATGCCGGTGGAATACCGCCGCGCCCTGCGCGACCTGGAGAAGCGGCGCGGCCTCGCGGCGGCCGAATAGGCCGGCCACGCCCCCGCACCGCCCGCCAGGGGCGGTGCTTGCGGCCGGGATCTAGGGCCGCACGGCCGGCCCGAAGCAGGGCATCCGGGCGCCGCCCGGCTCCCCGCCGCTGCGGCCCGGCCGATCCGCGCCACCGCGCTTCCCCTGCCCTCCCCCTCTCCGGGGGGCGGGCGCTTATCCGGACAAGATCAGCGGCACGGCCCAGTCTTCCCAAGACGTGCGCGGATTGGAGTCCTCAAGCTGGAACAATTCTTGTAATGGAGCATATGGCGCGCGGCGCACGGCTGCTCCCTCAACGAGGTTCGCCAAAGGGGTTTTTATGGGCAAGGTCACGGGTTTTCTCGAAATCGATCGGCGCGAGCAGAAGTACCAGCCGGCTTCCGACCGCATTCGCCATTTCCGCGAATTCACGCTGCCCCTGCCCGACGCCGAGGTGGTCAACCAGGCCGCCCGCTGCATGGACTGCGGCATCCCCTTCTGCCACGGCCCCAACGGCTGCCCGATCCACAACCAGATCCCCGACTGGAACGACCTCGTGTTTCACGAGGATTGGGAGCAGGCCGCGCGCAACCTGCACTCCACCAACAATTTCCCCGAGTTCACCGGCCGCGTCTGCCCCGCCCCGTGCGAGGAAGCCTGCACGCTGAACCTCGAAGACATGCCCGTCACCATCAAGACGGTGGAGCAGGCCATCGCCGACAAGGCGTGGAAGAACGGCTGGATCAAGCCCGAGCCCGCCGCGGTGAAGACCGGCAAGAAGGTCGCCGTCATCGGCTCCGGCCCGGCCGGCATGGCCGCCGCCCAGCAGCTCGCCCGCGCCGGCCACGACGTCCACGTGTTCGAGCGCGAGCCCAAGGCCGGCGGCCTGCTGCGCTACGGCATCCCCGACTTCAAGATGGAGAAGCGCCACATCGACCGCCGCGTCGCGCAGATGGAGGCCGAGGGCGTCACCTTCCACTACAACGTCAACGTGGGCGTCACCACGCCGCTGAAGGACCTCCTGGACGGCCACGACGCGGTGCTGCTCGCCGGCGGCTCCGAGGCCCCGCGCGATCCCGAGCTTCCCGGCCAGGAGCTGGAGGGCGTGCACTTCGCCATGCCCTATCTGGTGCAGTCCAACCGCCGCGAGGGCGACGAGCCGGAGCGCGACATCCCGATCATCGCCGCCGGCAAGCACGTGGTGGTGGTGGGCGGCGGCGACACCGCCTCCGACTGCGTGGGCACCGCGTTCCGCCAGGGCGCGCTTTCGGTGACCCAGCTCGACATCCGCCCGGTGCCGCCCATGAAGGAGGACAAGCTGGCGGTTTGGCCCTATTGGCCCACCAAGTTCCGCACCTCCTCCTCCCAGGCCGAGGGCGCCGAGCGCGAGTTCGCCTGCGCCACCCTGGGGGTGGAAGGCCGCAACGGCCGGGTGACCGGGGTGAAGTGCGCCCGCGTGGATGCCCGGCGCCAGCCGCTGCCCGGCACCGAGTTCGTGCTGCGCGCCGATCTGGTGTTCCTCGCCATCGGCTTCGCCCAGCCGGTGCACGAAGGCATGCTGGACGAGGCCGGCGTCGCCTATGACAAGCGCGGCAACGTCGCGGCCAATGAGGAGGATTACGCCACCTCGGTGCCGAAGCTCTATGCCGCCGGCGACATGCGGCGCGGCCAGTCCCTGGTGGTGTGGGCGATCCGCGAGGGCCGTCAGGCGGCCCGTTCCATCGACCTCGCGCTCATGGGCGAGACCGTGCTGCCGCGCTGAGATGGAACGCCGTCCCCGGACGGCGCTCTGCCTATGAAGATCGAGCCGCCCCCACCGGGCGGCTCTTTCGTTTCCGGCGCGCGGCGCCGCTCAGGTCTCCACCAGCCCGGTGGTATCGCCCGAGGCGGTGGAATCCGGCCGGCCGTGGGGGCGGTGGCGGTAGTCGTCGGAACGCATCTCGTGCAGCCGCGAGACGGTGCGGGCGAACTCGAACGCCTCGGTGCCGTCGGTGCCCACATAAAGCCCGTCCGGCTCGGCCGCCGCCGAGGCGATGAGCTTCACGTTGGCGTCGTAGAGAGTGTCGATCAGCGAGATGAAGCGCTTGGCCTCGTTGCGCTGGTCCGGCCCCATGACCGGAATGTGCTCCAGCACCAGCGTGTGGAACATGCGCGCGAGGCTCAGGTAATCCGGGTTGGGCCCCAGCGCCGCCTCGCACAGATTGGCGAAGGCGAAGCGCGCCGCCCCGTGGGCCATGGCCGGAATGTCGAGCCGCCGGCCCTTCAGCTCGATATGGCCCGGCACGCCGCCGTCCGGTCCGGCGATGCGCAGCCAGGCCGCTTCGACCGCGGCGTCGGCCTCAGGGCCGAGCGGGGTGTACCAGGTGCTCACACCCTCCAGCTTCTCCATGCGGTAATCGGTGCGCGATTCCAGGCTCAGCACCCGCATGCGCTGCTCGATCATGGCGATGAAGGGCAGGAACAGCGCCCGGTTGAGGCCGCCGGTGTAGAGGTTCTCCGGCTTCACGTTGGAGGTGGCCACCACCACCACGCCGTCGGCGAACAGCTTCTCGAACAGCCGGCCGAGGATCATGGCGTCGGCGATGTCGGTGACGTGGAACTCGTCGAAGCACAGCAGCTTCGCCTCCCGGGCGAGGGCCGCCGCCACCGGGGCGATGGGATCGGCACTCTTGCGCTCGCCCGCCTTCTGCGCCTGACGCTCCTTGAAGATGCGCTCGTGCACGTCGCCCATGAAGGCGTGGAAATGGGCGCGGCGCTTGCTCTGGCGCGGCATGGCCTCGAAGAACAGGTCCATGAGCATGCTCTTGCCGCGGCCCACCTCGCCATAGATGTAGAGGCCGCGGGGCGGGGTCGGCGCGGCGCGGCGCTGGAACAGCCAGCCGAGCGAGGACGATTTCTGCGCCAGGGCGCGCTGCTTGAGCTCCAGCTCCAGCTCGGCGAAGGCCTCCACCACCTCGGCCTGGGCGGGATCGGGGGCGATCTCGCCGGAGGCGACCCTGGCCGCATATAGCTCGCTGACCCGCGCCGCGCTCACCGCCATGCTGGATACTCCCTCGCCACCCGCATTCACCCCTGCCCCGCTTAGAGCACTTCCGCGCAAAACTGAAGCCGCGCCCGGCCTTGCGCTCCGCCCGGCGCCTCCCGGGCACCCCGATTTGAAGGGTGGGCCACCGCTTTGTCTTGCAGTCGGCGTCGCGCCGGGGCATCCCATGCCCGCCGAGAGGGACCAGCGCGGAAGGACCATCCCGCATGAGACGCCACCCGACCGTTATCCGCCATCCCGCGTCCGCCCCGTCCCGCGTCCGGGCCTGAGCGCGTCATGGCATCGGCGCCCGGAACGCGCCCGGCCCTGGTGGAGGCCATCCAGGACTGGCTGGCCGATCACGACCCAGGCGGGGTGGACACCTCGCGGGCGGTGCATCTGGCCGTCTCCTTTGTCCTGATCATCGCCCTCGGCACCGCCACCGCCTCGATGCTCGGCCTCGATCCGGGGCTTCAGGTCACCTTCCCGCTCATGGGCGGGGCGGCGGCTCTGGTGCTCATCAGCTTCACGCCGGCCGCCAGCATCCGCGCCGAGGCGCGCACCATGGCACGGCTGTTCCTGGTGGCGGTGGCCTTCCTGCTGCTGCTCATCGTCGTCGGCCCCGGCGAGGGGCCGGGGCACGAGATGGCGCAGAAGCTGATCCTCGTGCCGCTCGCCTTCATCGCCTTGGCGCTGCGGCGCTCCGGCATGGATGGCCAGCGCCTCGGCCTCGCCCTGATCCTGGTCGCCATGATCGGCACCATCCTCGGCCCGACGCGGGCCCATGCGGCATGGTTCCTCGTCGCCTTCTGCGAGGGCGCGCTGGTGGCGGCGCTGGTGCGGCTGTCGCCGTTCCGGCCGTCGGCCCAGGCCGCTTTCGTGGACTCCACCCTCGACATGCAGGGCGCGGTGGCCGCCTTCCTGCGCCAGATGGCCGATGCGGTGCGCTCCGGCCAGCCTTTTCCGGAGGACGCCTCCGCGACGCTGGAGAAGCTGCGCGCGCGCATCTGGAACGCCCTCGCCAACGCCACCGCCGAGAACCCCGCCGGCCGCAACGGCTTCGAGCAGCTCAGGGTGAAGATCTACCGGCTGCGCGTGGCGGTGGAGCTGCTCGCCGGCTGCATTCCGCCCGAAGGCACCGACGGGGAGGGCTGGCGCCGCCCCTTCTCCACCGCGGCGGATTTCGTGGCCCGCCGGCTCGAGGCCCTCGACGTCACCGATGTGTCCGGCGAGGAGCGCTTCGAGCGGGCGCTCATGCAGCTTCGCGCCGTGGCCTTCTCGCCCGACCTGCCCGCCACCGCCCGGTTTGCGCTGCTGAGGGCAGTGACCGCCTTCGAGCGGCTGGCGCTGGTGGTCTCGGCCATAGCCGAGGCGGAGCGTTCCCCGCCCGAGCCGGCGCCCGCGGCGCCGCTGCCCGGCCCGCCGCCCCAGCCGTTCCTGACCCGCGGCGCGGACGGGCGGGCATCCCTCTCCAATCCGCTGAAGGTGGCCCTGCAGGGCGCGCTCGCCGCCGCCATCACCACCGCCCTCGACCTCGGGCTGGGCCTCGACCACGCCTATTGGGCCACCATGACGGTGATGTTCGTGATGGGCAATTCGGTGGGCGAGACCTTCGTGCGGGTGCGCTACCGCACCCTGGGCACGCTGCTGGGCGTGCTGGCGGGCGTGGTGCTGCTCTATTATTTCGACGGCCACGTGTGGGGCCTCGCCGCGCTGTGCATCGCCGCCCAGATGGTGGTGGTGGTGACCCAGAAGGAGCGCTACGACATCGCTTCGGCGGCGGTGGGCCTGTCGGTGGTGGTGGGGCTCCACCTCATCGCCGGGCTGAGCACGGCGGGCATGTTCGCGCGCATCTACCAGACCGCCATCGGCGCCGGCGTCGCCCTGGCCGTCGCCTATTTCGTGCTGCCGGTCTACCTCACCGACGAGGTGAAGCCGACGGTGCGCGCCCTTTTGGAGCGCTGCCGCAACGCCTTCGCCACCTGGTGGCCCCACGCGGGCGGCACGAAAGGCGAGCGGGTGAGCGTCGCGCCTCTCGCGCGGGAGGTGCGCCAGCTCGACGAGCGCCTGCCCCAGGTGGGCGCCGAGCAGATGTTCGGCCATTCGGCCATGGATCTCGCCAACATCGTCGCCACCCTCGACGTGCTGGTGACCTATCTGGCGCTCATGGAGGACAGCGCGCAGCGTCTCGCCGCCCTGGACCTCAAGGGCGAGGTGACGGCGGCCACCGAGGCCGCGCGCTCGCGCACCCTCACCGCCTTCGCGGTGGTGCTGGGCGAGGTGGGCAAGGAGGCCGGCGCCGCCGCCGAGCCGGTGCTCGACGCCGCAGTCTCCACCGCCCTGACCATGGCGAACGACCCGCAGGTGGCGCCGGCGCTGCCGCTGGTGGCGGACTATCTGGCCTATTCCCAGGTGGTGCTGCGGCCGCTGGGCGACCTCGCCGCCGCCCTCGCCGATCAGGCGCCCTGGCGTGCCAAGGCGCCGGTGGCGGCCGCCGGCCTCGACACCACCTGCGTGCCGCAGGTGAAGCGCTGAGACGGACGCCGGCGCGGCCTCAGCCCTTCGCCACGATGGGCTTGA
>JAFIHR010000354.1 GCA_017849325.1 Xanthobacter autotrophicus
GCTCTTCGCCCTCACCGCCCTCGCCGGCCTGCTGCTGACGGGGTACGGCTACGGCGCCTGGCGGGCCGAGGGACCGGCCCTGGTGTGGGATCCGCCGCTCTTCCTGCGCCATGTCACCATGGGGCTGATGCTCCTCGCATCCATCGCGGCGGTGGCGGCCTACGTGCCGAGCCACATCAAGGCGTGGATCAAGCATCCCCTGGTTACCGCGGCAAAGATCTGGGCCTTCGCCCACCTGCTGGTGAACGGCGACATCGCCTCCATCGTGCTGTTCGCAAGCGTGCTCGCCTGGGCGGTCTATGACCGGATTTCGGTCAAGCGCCGCGGCGTGCCCCTGCCCGTGGCCCCGAGCGGCTGGGTCGGCGACGGGATTTCCGCTGCGGGAGGGGTGGCGCTCTATCTCGGCCTCACCTACCTATTTCATCCGTTTGTCATCGGCGTGCCCGTCACCGGATGAGCCGGAACCGGGCGGCCGCCGACCCCGAGGAAAGCTGAGGAACGCGCCATGTCCACCCAGGCCGAGGCCCGCCGTATCACCGCGCCCGAGATCCAGGCCCGCAAGGGCGGCGCGCCCATCGTCTCGCTGACCTCGTATCACGCCCACACGGCCCGTCTGCTCGACCGCCACG
Source organism: Xanthobacter autotrophicus (assembly GCA_017849325.1). Taxonomy (GTDB): domain Bacteria; phylum Pseudomonadota; class Alphaproteobacteria; order Rhizobiales; family Xanthobacteraceae; genus Xanthobacter; species Xanthobacter autotrophicus_B. The sequence goes on from JAFIHR010000354.1 coordinate 630, forward strand.
TGGACGTGATCCTGGTGGGCGACAGCCTCGGCATGGTGATGCACGGCCTGGAGACCACCGTGCCCGTGACCGTGGAGATGATGATCGTCCACGGCAAGGCGGTTGTGCGCGGCACCAAGCGCGCCCTCATCGTGGTGGACCTGCCCTTCGGCAGCTACGAGGCGAGCCCCACCGAGGCGTTCCACACCGCCGCGCGGGTGCTGAAGGAGACCGGCGCCGGCGCGGTGAAGCTGGAAGGCGGGCGCCGCATGGCCGAGACCGTGCGCTTCCTGGTGGATCGCGGCGTGCCGGTGATGGGCCACGTGGGCCTCACCCCGCAGGCCATCAACACTCTGGGCTCCTTCAAGGCACGCGGCCGCGACGATGCGGAGGCGAGCATCATCCTCGACGACGCCCGCGCCATCGCCGAGGCAGGCGCCTTCGCCATCGTGCTGGAAGCCATCGCCGAGCCGCTGGCCCGCCGCATCACCCACGAGGTGGCCCCGCCCACCATCGGCATCGGCGGATCGCCGGCCTGCGACGGCCAGATCCTGGTGCTGGAGGACATGCTCGGCCTCGGCGACCGGGTGCCGAAATTCGTCAAGAAGTTCGCCAATCTCGGCCCGGCCATCGAGGAAGCGGTGGCGACCTACGCCAACGAAGTGCGCGACCGCACCTTCCCCGGCCCCGAGCACACCTATGCGCCGCGCCTCGTGACCAAGCCGGCCAAGGCCTCCTGATGGGGACGCGCGCCCGGCGCGTCGTCCTCGCCCTGGCCCTTCCCCTCCTCCTCGCGAGCCCGGCCCGCGCGGGGGAGGACTGCTTCCTTGCCACGGATCTCGCCAGCGGCCGGATGCTCGCCGAGGACGGCGACTGCGCGGCGCGCCATTCGCCCGCGTCCACCTTCAAGATCGCCCTCGCCCTCATGGGTTTCGACGGCGGCATCCTGAAGAGCGCGGGCGAGCCGGTGTTCGTCACCGAGCCGGGCCTCGCCAGCGGGCTGCCGCAGTGGGAGGGGCCGCAGACGCCGGCAAGCTGGATGCGCTATTCGGTGGTCTGGTATTCGCAGGTCCTGACCCTCAAGCTCGGGGCGGAGCGGTTCGCCCGCTATGTCCGTGCCTTCCGCTACGGCAATGAGGATGTCGCCGGAAATCCCGGCCGGAACGACGGCCTCACCCGCGCCTGGCTGTCGTCCTCGCTGCAGATCTCGCCGCGCGAGCAGGTGGCGTTCGTCAGCCGGCTGTTGAAAGGGGAGCTGCCGGTCACGCCCGAGGCGGTCGCGCTCACCACCGCGCTCATGGCCCAGCCGGAGCAGCCCGAGGGCTGGGCGCTCTACGGCAAGACCGGCTCCGGGACCCTGCCGGGTCCCGTTGGCGAGGCCGTGCCGCCCCGTCCCTTCGGCTGGTTCGTCGGCTTCGTGCGCAAGGGCGGGCAGGCCGTCGTCTTCGCCCGCTTCCTCGCCGGCACGCGCAAGGCCGAAGCGCCGCTGAGCCCACGGGCCCGCGCCGAGGCGCTCGCCGCCCTGCCCGCCCTGATCGCCGCCGAGAGCCGGTAATCCCGGCAAATCAAGGGGGTCGCGGCGGGTTTGCCACGAAGAGGCCGCATGGCTAGGTTACGCGCGCTCAACGCATCCCCGCCCTGAAGCGGGCGCCCCACGTCGCGGACCGTGCATGACCGATATTTTCCACGAGATCGAAGAAGACCTCCGCCGCGAGCGGCTGAGCAAGCTGTGGGACCGCTTCGGCGGCTACATCATCGCGCTGGCGGTGCTGGTGGTGCTGGCGACGGCCGGCTGGAGCGCCTACAAATACTGGCGCCATGAGCAGGCGGTGGCGGCGAGCACGGGCTTCCAGGACGCCCTCGACCTCGCCGAGAAGGGCGAGCATCAGCAGGCCGAGGCCGCCTTCGATGCCGTCTCCCGCTCCGGTCCCGCCGGCTACAAAGCCATCGCGCGGCTGCGTGCGGCGAGCGAGGCGGCGCTGCGCGACCGGGCCGCCGGCATTTCCGCATTCGACGCCATCGCCGCCGATTCGGGCCTCGACGGCTTCTCCCGCGACATGGCGAAGGTGCGCGCGGGACAACTCGCGGTGGACACCGCCGGCCTCGACGACATCCGGGCGCGCATCGGCGATCTCGCCGCCGGCACCGGGTCGCTGCGCAATCCGGCGCGGGAGATCCTCGCCCTCGCCCAGCTCAAGGCGGGCGACCTCGCCGGCGCCCACGCCACCGCCAGCGCCATCACCGAAGACATGGAAGCCACGCCGGGCGTGCGCTCGCGGGCCGACCTCATCCAGCGCCTCACCCAGTCCGCCGTGGCTGCCAAGCTTCCCGCCACGCCCGGCGCGCCGGCGGCCGCCGGCACGCCCGTCACCCAATGAGGAGGACCGCCATGCGGCACCGCCGTCCCTTCGTGACGCCCCTGCGTTTCGCCCTCATCGTCGGCCTCGCGCTCACCGCCGCCGGCTGCGAATCCCTGGACGAGTGGAACCCCTTCCAGGAGAAGGAGAAGAAGCTCACGGGCGACCGCCACCCGGTGTTCCCGGAGGGCGTGCCCGGCGTGGACTACTCCGCCAAGCCGTCCCAGCCGGCCAACGCCAACGTGCCGCTCGACACCCTGCAGGCGCCGCCCAAGCCGGCCGGCCAGGGCAATTCCGGCCAGCAGTGACGCGCGCGGGGCGCCGACCACCGGCGCCCGCGCTTCCCGCCCCTCCCAGGCTGCCCTCTCAGGACGACGAGCCGAGCTAATGTCCTTCACCTTGGCCATCGTCGGCCGCCCCAACGTGGGCAAGTCTACCCTGTTCAACCGCCTGGTCGGCAAGAAGCTCGCCCTGGTGGACGATCGTCCCGGCGTCACCCGCGACCGCCGCGAGGGCGAGGGCCGGCTCGGCGACCTTTCCTTCCGCATCGTCGATACCGCAGGCCTGGAGGAAGCCGATCCGGCGAGCCTCGAGGGCCGCATGCGGGCGCAGACCGAGACCGCCATCGGTGACGCCGACGCCATCCTCTTCATGATCGACGCGCGCATCGGCCTCACCCCCACCGACCGGGCCTTCGCGGCGCTGGTGCGGCGCTCGGGCAAGCCGACCATCCTCCTCGCCAACAAGAGCGAGGGGCGCGGCGGCGAGGCCGGCTTCATGGAAGCCTTCGCCCTCGGCCTCGGCACCCCGGTGCCGCTCTCCGCCGAGCATGGCGAGGGCCTGTCCGACCTCTACGACGCCATCTGCGAGGCCCTGCCCGCGGCCACCACGGCCGAGGAGGAGCCCGAAGACGCCGAGGAGCACGAGCCCGGCACGCCGAAGCGCCCCATCAAGGTGGCGGTGCTGGGCCGGCCGAACGCGGGCAAGTCCACCCTCATCAACCGCCTGCTCGGGGAAGAGCGCCTGCTCACCGGGCCGGAGGCGGGCATCACCCGCGATTCCATCTCGGTGGAAGTGGATTTCAACGGCACCCGCCTCGACGTGTTCGACACCGCCGGCCTGCGCAAGCGCGCCCGCATCGACGACAAGCTCGAGAAACTCTCCGCCGCCGATGCCCTGCGCGCCATGAAGTTCGCCGAGGTGGTGGTGCTGCTGATCGACGCCACCCATCCCTTCGAGGAGCAGGACCTGCGCCTCGCCGACCTGGTGGCGCGCGAGGGCCGGGCCGTCGTCATCGGCTACAACAAGGCCGACCTCATCGACCGCGGCGGCCTCGCCACCAAGCTGCGCGAGGAGGTGGACCACCTGCTGCCGCAGATCCGCGGCGTGCCGGTGGTGCCCCTCTCCGGCCTCACCGGGCGCGGGCTCGAC
>JAFIHR010000355.1 GCA_017849325.1 Xanthobacter autotrophicus
GCGATGAGGGCGAGGGCGGCGGCGAAGGCCTCCTCGATGCCGAGGGCGCTGGTGTCGAGCTCCACCGCATCGGCGGCCTTCACCAGAGGCGCGGAGGCGCGGCCCGAATCGCGGGCGTCGCGGGTGCGGATGTCCGCCAGAACCGCCTCGAAGGTGATGTCGGCGCCGCGCCCGTTCAGCTCCCTGAAGCGCCGTTCGGCGCGCACCTCGGGCGTCGCGGTGACGAACAGTTTCACCTCGGCATCCGGGCAGATCACGGTGCCGATGTCGCGCCCGTCCAGCACGGCGCCGCCGGGCGTCGCGGCGAAGGTCTTCTGCAGGGCGAGCAGCGCCTCGCGCACCCGCGGCCGGGCGGCGACCACCGAGGCGCCTTCCCCTAGCGCGCCGGTGCGCAGCGCCTCGCCGTCGAGCCGGGCGATGTCGAGCCCGTGCGCCGCCGCCACCGAGGCGTCCTCGTCGTCGAGGGTGCCCTCGGCGAGGCAGCGCGCCGCCACCGCGCGATAGAGCAGGCCGGTGTCGAGATGGGGCAGCCCGAAATAGGCGGCGATCCTGCGCGCCAGCGTGCCCTTGCCCGAGGCCGCCGGCCCGTCGATGGCGATGATCATGACATGGCGTCCCGGCATCAGGCGATGATCGCGCCGAGTCCGGCCATCATGGGCAGGAAGGTGGGGAAGGAGGTGGCGATGAAGGAGACGTCGTCGACGCTGACGCCCTCCTCGCTGGCAAGGCCCATCACCAGGAAGCTCATGGCGATGCGGTGGTCCATGTGGGTGGCCACCGGGCCGCCGCCGCGCACGCTCGGGGCGCCGCGCACGATGAGGTCGTCGCCGATCACCTCATGGGCGACGCCGCAGGCGGCGAGCCCGGCCGCCACCGCGGCGAGGCGGTCGCTCTCCTTCACCCGAAGCTCGGAGAGGCCGCGCATGGCGGTCTCGCCCTCGGCGAAGGCCGCGGCCACGGCGAGGATGGGATATTCGTCGATCATGGCCGGTGCCCGCTCCGGCGGCACCTCCACCCCCCTGAGGCGCGAGGCGCGGACCTTCAGGTCGCACACCCGCTCACCACCCTCGGTGCGCTCGGCGAGGATCTCGATGTCCGCCCCCATCTCCCTGAGCGTGGTGATGAGGCCGGTGCGCAGCGGGTTCATCATGAGGTCGGAGAGGATCACCTCAGAGCCCGGCGCGATCAGCGCCGCCACCAGCGGGAAGGCGGCCGAGGACGGATCCGCCGGAACGTCCACCGGGCCCGCCTTCAGCCTGGGGCGGCCCTGAAGGGCGATGCGCCGGCCGTGGCTGCCGTGGGGCGTCACCTGAACCTGCGCGCCGAAATGGGAAAGCATGGTCTCGGTATGGTCGCGGGTGGCCTCGCGCTCGATCACCACCGTCTCGCCGGCCGCACCGAGGCCCGCCAGCAGCACCGCCGATTTCACCTGCGCCGAGGGCACGGGGGTCTCATAGGTGATCGCGGCGAGGGCGTCCGAGCCCTCGAGGGTGAGGGGCAGGCGCCCGCCCTCGGCTTCCTTCAGCACCTTCACGCCCATCTCGACCAGCGGGTCGAGCACCCGCTTCATGGGCCGCTTGCGCAGGCTAGCATCGCCGTCGAAGGTGGCGGCGACCTTCTGCCCCGCCACCGCGCCCATCATCAGGCGGACGCCGGTGCCGGAATTGCCGAAATCGAGCGGCGCGGCCGGGGCGGAGAAGCCCCGCGCGCCCACGCCGACGACCCGCCAGTGGCCGGGTCCGAGGCGCTCGACGGCCGCCCCGAGGGCGGCGCACGCCTTGCCGGTGTTGAGCACGTCCTCGCCTTCCAGCAGCCCGGTGACGACGGTCTCGCCCTCGGCCAGCGCGCCGAAGATGAGCGCGCGGTGGGAGACCGACTTGTCGCCCGGCACCCGGACCGTTCCGCTGAGGGACGCAGAGCGGCGCGCCGTCGCAGGGCTCGCCTCGCCGCTGCCATGGCTGGCGCTGGTGGGAGGGGCGCTCGACGATAAGGCGCTCGACATGGGGCGTTTCCTCACTTCTGGCGGGGCCGGCGCGGCGCGTCCGCGGCAACTGTCGCGCCCTCTAGCATAGGGTGTCCACCTCCGCCACGCAGGGCGCGGGCCGTGCTCCCCCGGCGCCCCTGACCTTGGCGCGCGGGCCGGCCCGCAGGTGGCGTGTTCGATTGTGCCTTGACACATGGATGGTCAGGCGCCAATGGAGCACCCTCCTAAGACAGCCCTTCCGAGGATCTTTGCCGTGGCGAAGCCCGAACTCGGCACCAAGCGCATCTGTCCTGTGACGGGGCGCAAGTTCTACGACCTGAACAAGGATCCCATCGTGTCGCCGTTCACGGGGGAGTCCTATCCGCGGTCCTATTTCGAGCCGGCCGCCCGCGGCGCCAGCCGCGGCGAGCCGCGCGCCGTCGCCGAGGAGCCCGACGGCGAGGAGGCCGAGGCCGAGGTCATCAGCCTCGAGGAGGCCGATGAAGAGGCCGCCGGCACCGCCAAGGTGACGGCCGGCGAAGATGTGGACATGGACGAGGATATCGAGGGGGGTGACGAAGACACCTTCCTTGAGGAGGACGAGGATGACGGGGACGACGTCTCCGATATCATCGGCGAAGGTCTCGAGGACGACGAAGAGACTTGATGCCGGGCGCGGCTTGTGCTTAAAGGCCGCTCTCGCTCGGGGACGATGAGTCGCCGGGCATCCCGCCGCGGGACTTCCCGGCGCGCCAGACCCTGACAAAACCGCGCTTTCCGGCCGGTTCTTCAGTGGGTCTCCAGCGCGCAGCCCGCGGCCCGGTGGGGCCATAGCTCAGTTGGGAGAGCGCTTGAATGGCATTCAAGAGGTCGGCGGTTCGATTCCGCCTGGCTCCACCATTTTGATTTTGCGGGCAGACGCCGCAGCAACCCTGCCCGCGGGGTTCCGGTTTGAGGTTTCGCCTCTCACCGCCACCAAATTTCCAAGCCCGAAGGCTTGCTTCCCGACGAAAATCGACACGCTGGACGGGGATGCCGCGGCATCCCGGCGGGGGCCTCGCGTGAGGTTGCAGCGCGCGGCGTGCCAGCCGGACCGGCGTGGCTGACCCGGACCGGGAATTTTCCACATCTTTCGCAGGTGGCCGGTTCCCGCGTCGGTGGCGGCTCGGAGCCCCGCGCGGCGCACCCTTCCGCCCGCCATATGGCCCCATTCTCAAAAGCGCGTGGGCATTGCTGCAATGCGGTAGCCGCACCTTGCCGCTGCCATCTTCGCTCGCCATAACCGGCTCAGCCGCTGCTGCGGTGCAGGAGCTTGGCC